>NZ_JABBGL010000011.1:0-141994 GCF_012927365.1 Sphingobium sp. TB-6
CATCCCGCTCTCCTGACCCCATTATGCGGCAGCCCAGCGCTGACCGCGGAGAGAAGCGAGTGATCCATGGGAACGGTCACGAATACGAGGAAACAGCTTGACCCAAAACGCCCCAATCAGAGAAGACCCTTAGGTCCGAATGGGCCATGCAGCCCCGCTTCAGGTCAAGCAATAATGCGTTCTATCCCAATCGCACGCGCTGTCGGCTGCTCTATCGTCGCATCGAGCACCAGCCTCCAGGGAGCGATACGCAAACATATGAACCGGTTGCCGACGATCTTCTTCGGTCATGGGACACCCATGATCGCTCTGCTGGAAAATGACGTCACGGCCGCCTGGCGCTCTCAACTGGAAGGCGTGGCCAAGCCGCAGGCGGTGCTGATGATCTCCGCCCACTGGATGACACGGGGTATCGGCCTGACGGCGCAGGCGCATCCGCCGACCATTCATGATTTTGGCGGCTTCCCCCGCGCCATGCACGAATTCCAATATCCTGCACGCGGTGATGCCGCGCTGTGCCGTCGGATCGAAGGATTGCTGGCGCCGCGCATGATCCACCAGACCGATAGCTGGGGCTTCGACCATGGCTGCTGGTCGGTGCTGATGAAGATCTTTCCCAAGGCCGATGTCTCGGTGGTCCAGATGAGCATCGACGCCAATCTCTCGGCGCGGGAACATTTCGCCATCGGCCAGGCGCTCGCTCCGCTGCGCGACGAAGGAGTGCTGATCCTGGGATCGGGCAATATCGTCCATAATTTGCGCGACGTGATCCGGACCGACAGCGCCGCTCCCCGCGACTATGCCGTCCGGTTCGGCGCCGCCATACGCGACGCCATCGAGCGTGACGACAGCGGCGCCGTCATCGGCTTTGAACAACTGGGGCAGGACATGCGCAACGCCCTGCCCAGCACCGAACATTTTCTGCCGCTCCTTTACGTGTTGGGCGCTCGCCACCCGGGGGACGCGGCCAGCTTCTCCTGCGATTTCGTTCAGTACAGTTCCATAGACATGACCACGCTCAGGCTGGCAGCCGCCTGACCATCCACAGGAAAACCGACATGGCATTTACCTCTGAACCCGGCAAAGTCCGCCCCACAATCGTCCCGGGCGCCCTCCATCATCTGGAGGCGCTGCCCGAAACGACGCATTGGGGTTATTTCGACCCGGCCCAGCCCCCTGCCCTGCGCATCCGTTCGGGCGACCTGATCCAGGCGGAGGCCGTCACCCACCATGCCGGCGACGATCCCGACCTGTTGATGGACGAAAAGATTTGGCGCATCTTCCGCGAAACGCCGGAGGCCGACCGCACACCTGGCGTTCACATCATGACCGGCCCGATCCATGTCGAGGGGGCCAGGCCCGGCGACATGCTGGAGGTCCGGTATCTGGCGATGCAGCCGCGTTTCCGCCACGGGTCGAACCTCGCCGCAAATTGGGGCCATCTCTATACCGAGTTTGACGAGAAGGAACGGGTGACCATCTATGAACTCGACCCCGACACCAACACCGCCATGGCAAGCTATGCCTATGATTTCAATGGAAAATACCTGACACCCGGCACCGTCACCCGCTGCCCCGAATGCGACCGTCAGAGGGCGCTGAACGGCGTCAGGGTGCCGGTGCGACCGCATCTGGGCACGGCGGGGGTCGCTCCGGCGGTCAATGGCCGCGTCAGCACGATCCCACCCGGCCTGCATGGCGGCAATATCGACAATTGGCGCATCGGCGCGGGCTCGACCATGTACTACAAGGTGCAGGTCGATGGCGGTCTGTTTTCCATCGGCGACCCGCATATCAGCCAGGGCGACGGCGAAATCAGCGGCACCGCGATCGAGGCGTCGCTGAACGTGCTGATGCAGGTGGTGTTGCGCAAGGATTTCGAATTCCCCTCGCCACTGCTCGAAACGCCTGAACACTGGATCGTCCATGGCTTTGGCGAGGATCTGGACGCGGCGATGAAGAATGCGTCCGTCGACATGCTGCGTCTGCTGACCGAGAACCAGAATCTGTCGCGTGAAGACGGCTATTCGTTGATGAGCGTCGCCTCCGACTTTGCCGTGACGCAGGTGGTCGACGGGACGCAAGGCGTGCATGTGCGCATACCGCGCTCCATCTTCCCGGCGCGGGGCGAACGGATCTGGCCTGACAAGAAATAAGGGGCGGGGTGCGGGCGATGACCGTTCCCCGGTCGTCGCCCGAATGGCCTCAGTCCATGCCGTAGGCGACGCAGGTCATCGACACCGCCGACAATATCTCCCGGTTGAAGATATGCGGCCGCTCACCGTCACGGCTGGCGCCCAGGACATAGAGCAGCGGAAGATAATGCTCATTCTCCGGCACCGCATCCGCCGCGCCCGGCAGTCCACCATAGTCGATCAGCGCGGCATGGTCGCCCGCCTTCAATCGCTCCACAACCGCATCGTCAAAGGCTCGTGCCCAGGGATAGACATGATCGCCGCGCGGCCGTTCCACGCGCAGATTGTGGACGATATTGCCTGACCCCAGGATCATCACGCCCTCGTCGCGTAACCCGGCCAGCGCCTGGCCGATGGCATGGTGGCCGGCCGGGTCGCGGCGGACATCCATGCTGAGTTGCAGCACCGGAATATCCATTTCCGGATACATCACCCGCAGCAGCGTCCAGGCGCCATGGTCCAGCCCCCAGCTGTCCAGATCGGTACGGGCGCGAAACGCCTCCAGCCGCGCCTCGATAGCGAAGGCCAGGTCGGGATCGCCCGGCGCGTCATAGCGGATGGCGTATAATTCCTCCGGCATGCGGTAGAAATCATGGATGGTGCGCTGGCTTTCCGCCCGCGTGACCAGCACGCCCTTGCATTCCCAGTGCGCCGATATGCACAGGATCGTGCGTGGGCGCGGGAAACGACCGGCCAGTTCGGCCCATGCCCGGGCACTGGCCGTATCCTTCAGCGCGTCGCGCGGTGACCCATGGCCAAGGAAGAGTGCAGGTGCCGGTGTCATGGAATCTCCGCAAGAGGTTGAGTGGATCGGGCTTCGCGCTCCAGCTTCAGGACGTCAAGCACCCCCGCAAGCGTGCAGATCGCAACCAGCGCAAAGGCGAAGCGGAAGGGCGCCATGTCGTCGCCATGACCCGAGCCCGCCAATTCCGGCCACAGCTGGAGTGCCATCGCGCTCATCGCCACGCCCAGCGCGGCGTTCATCTGCATCACGGCGCTGAACATCATGTTGGCGACAGGCATGTGCGTGGACGGAACGGTTCGGAACGCCAGCGTGTTGAGCGCCGAAAAATGCAGCGACCGGGCCATGCCGGTACCCACCAGCAGCGCAATCAGAATCAGCCGGGGCGTGTCCTTGTCAAGAAAGGCGAACAGGCCAAACCCCACGCTCAACAACAGGCCGTTCACCAACAGGATGGAGCGATAGGAAAAGCGATGCATCAAGGGTGTCGTGAATGGCTTCAAACCGATATTGCCCATTGTCGCAATCAGCATCAGCATCCCGGTATCGACCGGCGACAGACCAAGGCCCAGCTGCATCATCAACGGCAGCAGGAAAGGGTTGGCAAAAATCGCTATGCGAACGCCACTGCCGCCCCGCAGGGCATGAGCGAAGCTGCGGTCACGGAGCAGTGTGAGGTCCAGCAGCGGATGATCCGCGCGGCGCAGATGCCGCCACAGCATATGGGCGATGGCCGCCGTGCCGCACACCGCCACTCCCGTCCACAAAGGCCCAAGGCGCGTCGCATCGCCCAGCACGAGCACCAGCATCGTCGCCAGCGCAACCCACAGCGCCAAGCCTGCAAAGTCAAGCGACACCGGCCGTTCAGGGGGCAATCGCGGCAACAACCAGGGCGCCAGCGCCAATGCGGTCAGACAGAAGGGAATGTTGATGGCGAAAAGCCATCGCCAGGATGCATATTCGACCACCAGTCCGCTGAGCGGCGGCGCGATAGCTGGCGCAAGCAGCGCTGGCCAGGTCAGCATGGCGATGATCCGGACCAGATCCCCTTTCGGCAGGTCGCGCAGCACCAGCAACCGGCCGACTGGCACCATCATCGCGCCGGCCACGCCCTGCACTATGCGCGTCATGACGAGAAAGCCGAGATTGGGGCTGGCCATGCATGCCGCAGATGTCGCACCGAACAGCGCAAGCGCTGCCATGAACAACCTTCGCCCGCCGACCCGCCGGCCCAGCCAGTCGGACATGGGAATGCAGATCGCCACCGCCAGCAGATAGCCGGTGATGGCCATTTTGAGCTGAACGGGCGCTACGCCGAATTCGGGCGCCATGGATGGCAGGGCGGTCGTCAGGATCGATCCGTCCAGCATCTCCATGAACAAGGCGGCGCCGACCAGCATCACCCCGCCTGTCCGAACGGGCGATGTGACCAGCGCCTGCCCTGACGGGGAAGGCGTCGTCCCCTTTCGCGTCACGCCTTGCGGGCGTCCCATTCCGACTGATACCGCTTCACCAGCCAGGCATTGAATTCGCGCTGGGCCTGTTCCTGCCAGGAATAGCGCCCTCGCGCGGCATAGCGCGAACGCAGGCCGATCGGGATCAATCCGTCAACATGAATGTCCTGCTCGGCAATCTCGGCCGAGGTTTCCAGGTTGATCTTCAACCGTTCGGCGAACAGGGGCTGCCGGCTCGCGCCCGGCGCCGCCAGCCAGCCGCGCTTGGCGCTGATGGTGTCGTGGGTGTTGGCGTGCAGGATGATGAAGGCGACCAGGTCGCTGCGGATGATGAGCGACAGGGACGGAGGCACATTGGCGAAGAGCAGGCGATTGCGATCCGCCTCGGTCAGCTTGGGGAAGGTCGGCAGCAGGGCTTTAAGCGTCGGATTGAAGCTCGCATCTGCGTGGACCGTGCCATTGTAGCGATAGTAACCGGCCGTATCCTCCGGCAGATCCTGCGGAAATTCGCACAATTCCGACGGGGCGATGTCATGCACCGGTCCGGCATGGAGCCGGTTGGCGTGGTAGCCGTCATTGTTGTTTTCGAACATCACCTTCCAGTTCCATGGGAAGGTTGCTTCCTCCAGGTCCATGGACGTGTCGGCATTGGCAAGATCATAGGGTTCCAGCACCTCCGTCACTTTCGTCAGGCGCGGCGCGAGCGGCGCGGCGTCCAGGTCGAAATTGATGAAGATGAAGCCCAGCCAGATTTCGACCTTGAACTTGGGCAGGCTGATCTTGCTCTTGTCGAACTTGCAGGCCCGCTCCATCGCCGGCGCGCCGATCAGCTGGCCGTCCAGCCCATAGGCCCAGTGGTGGTAGGGGCACAGGAAGGAACGGGTATTGCCATGTCCTTCGGCGACCAGCATCGCGCGATGCTGGCATACTGTCGACATGGCGCGGATTTCACCGTCGCGGCCATGGGCTATGACTATCGGTTCGCCCATGTGCATGGAGGTGAAATAATCACCCGGCTTGCCGACCCATTCCTTGCGCCCCACGCACAGCCATTCCCTGGCGAAGATCGCATCCTTCTCGAACTCGAAAAATTGCGGGTCGGTATAGCATGCGGGCGGCAGCATCTCTGCCTCGTCCACCGGCAGAACCGAGCTTTTCATGCTCTCGAAGAAACTGTCGTTCAAAACTTTCGACATCAGATCAATCCCAGATTTCCATGACTGGCCCGTTCGCCGTCCGCTCCCGGTCCGCCATGAATTGTTTCATCCTGCGCGACATTCGGGAATGGACGGCAACGTTCGCTTTCTTGATTTTATGCTGCACCGCACGAAATGGCGTTCCGGGCCGTGCAGTGCCCGGAACGCCCCTCGGTCAGAACTGGGCTGCGACGCGGAGGTGGAATGCGCGAGCCATGCCCGGCATCGCCGCCACTTCGCTGTAGGTGTCCTGCCCAAGATAGAAATAGGTCTTGTCGGTAAGGTTTTCGACAGACAGGTCGACGGTATAGCGGTCGATCGTGTAGCTGAGCGACGCGCGGGCCGTGACATAGTCCGGAACCTTCACGGCACCCGGCGCGATGCCGCTGATTTCCCCGACATAGCTGATGCCGGCATTGGCCTTCAGGCCGAAGGGGAATTTATAGGTCCCGAAAATGCTGAAGGTCTCCTTGGGCAGCACCCGGTCGATATAATAGCCGGTGGCGCCGGTGAAGCTGGTCGACCCGGCAGTCCATTCGGCCGCATAGATGTCGGCCCCGTCCCGGCCAAGCTGCGCGGCGTTCAACAGAACCGTGGCATAGCCGCGGCGCTTGGTCTGTTGCAGCGCACCGACAGCGAGCAGGCTGAATTCCGGCGTCACCTGCATGCGGATTTCCGCTTCCAGCCCCTTGCTGTGCGCTTCATTGATGGCCCCCGACAATGCATCGCGCTGCTGCCGCTTCATCTTGTAGGCAGCAAGGCTCAGGAACAGCTTGCCATCGAGCAGCGAGCCCTTGATGCCAGCCTCCTTCAGTTCGGACGGCGACAGATATTTCCTGCCGATCAGCAGGGCCGGATCAACGCCACCGCCCTTGTTGGTTTCCAGGCTCTGCGTCTTGGCATAGGTCACATAGGGGATGAAACCGAAAGGCAGCTCGTAATTGAGGCTGGCCTGCCAGCTGATCGGCGACTTCGACCCGTAATAATCGGTTCCCAAAGCCCCGCCGAACGTCACCAGACCGTCATTGCGCGAACGGATATTATAATCGTCGATGCGTGCGCCGCCCTGGATATGCGCCTTGTCGAACAGCGTGATGTCTCCGTTAATGAAGGCGCCGACCGACTTGATCCGGCTATAATAGCGGAAATCCCACACCGGCCCATTGGGATTGAGATACTGGTTGTTGATAATCATGTCCGCGGTGGGTTCCGCCGAAATATCATTGCGGTCCCAGATCACATATTGGCGACCATAGTTCTGGAAATCGTGGATTTTGTAGTCGCGATAGTTTGCGCCCACAATAGCCTGGAAACCGAACCCTTCGCCAAAATCGCGCTTCACCAGATAGGAAAGTCGGATTTCCTTGACATCGCCATCGGCGGCAGTAGCCGATCCGGCAGCACTGTACATGTCGTTTTTCAGGTCTTCATAGAAGCCCTGCAACTTGACCTGATCGCCATTGTCGAAATTATGGATCAGGTCGACATAGGCGGTGAACACCTTGTTGTCGTTGAAATCCAGCGGCGAGGTGTTGAGGTTCCGGCGCGACAGCTTCACATATTCGACCGTCGCCGGATCAAGCCGCGTCAGATTGCTGATCGTGCCACGGGGCAGCGGGTTCGCAAAGCTCGTGCTCTGCCGCAGGCTGGTGATGTAGGGCGCCAGTTGTGCGGGCATCAGCGATTGTGCGCCCGGCGCGGCCAACGACACCAGCGGCGAACCGGCCAGATAATTGCCGTTGTCGATCAGGTTCTGGGTCAGGCGGTTCCAGCCGGGCGACGCCAGATGGCCGGACTGGTCCAGATAGCGTCCGCCGATGGTCAGTTCGGTGCCGCCGCCCAGATCCATGGCATAGCCGATCTGCAATTCCTTGTCGTTCGGGCTGAAGTGGCGATAGTAACTGTCCGAATCATTATAATAGGCATAGGCATAGATCGCCGCGTCCAGATCGCCGATCTTGAACGGCAGGCCGCCTTCCAGCGTCGCCTTGCGTTCGCCATAGGAACCGACCTGTGCAGTGACCAGCCCCTTGAAATCGGTGGTGCCCTTCAGAGAGGTCGCAATATCGGTCTTGGGCGTCAGGTTCAGCATGCCGCCGATCTTGCCCGCGCCATAGTTCGGGCTCGCCGGACCGCGCACCAGTTCCATGCCGCTGATGCTTTCCGTGGGCGTTTCGTAATAGCCCATATTATTGATGCCCTTGAAGCCCCGATAATAGCTGTCGGACACATTGCCGCGGATCTGCACAGCGCCCGCCACGCCATAGAAGGCGGCGGTATAGGTACCCGGCGCAACGGCCGTCAGATCGTGGATGGAGCGGACCTGGATGTCCTTGAGCAACGCGGAGTCCGCCGTGGTCACGGAACGGGGAATCTCGGTCACCTCCTGCTCCAGACCGCTCACGGTCGCGGTCGGACGCACATTGGTGATGCCCAGGCGCTTGCCGGTGACGACGATGGCCTGCAACGCCGTGTCGTCCCGCACAGTTTCCTGCGTCTTCTGGTTATCGGTCGGCACCGGCGCTTCCTGGGCCTGGGCCGTCATGATGGCAAAGGCGGGGATGCAGGATGCGTATGCAAGCAAGGTGTGACGGAACCGCATGTCGTTTACTCCCTGAATGACCGTGCCGAAATTTCACAGGGGGATGAGGCCTGTTGGCATCCCAGCCCCCGAAGCACGGTTGCCCCAGGATCGTAACCACGGGTTCCACCGAAGCGTGTTGACTCAACAACCGGAATAGTTGGTCTCATTTACCTTCCTGACGCACCCCACATGATATTTTGCTTTTTCCAACGTCCCCAGAACGATCAGTTTCGGGTTTTCCCCACCCTTGCCGCGCGCAGCGCAGATACCCTCTGGCATCAGACTCGCCTCCCGCACTTCACGCTTATCCAAAAGAACCGGTGCGTGGCGACAACTATGCGCGACCTGGAGACGCGACGGCGCGCGGATGGCCGGTTATGCTCCCCCCTGTCGGCAAGAGGCAGGTGCGGGACAAGGACAGTCATGGCGAACGGCAACAGCAAATCCCCCTCGGTCCTGGTTGATCGATATATTGACGAATCCCCGATGAAGGGGCTGGTGCTGCGCGTACCGATATTGTGCGGCATGCTGATGCTGATTGAGGGCATGGACACCTATGGCGTAGGCTATGTCGGCCCGTCGCTCAGCCAGGAATACGGCCTGTCCCCCACCATATTGGGCACGATCTACACCGGCACGGTCATCGCATCGCTGATCGGCGCCGTGCTGGTCGCGCCGCTTTCGGACCGGATCGGGCGGCGCCGGCTGCTGGTCATATCCAGCTTCCTCATGGGCCTGTGCACATTGCTGACATCCTTTGCAGGCAGCGAAGGCGGACTGTTCGTCGTGCGGTTCCTGATTGGCATCGGCTTTGGCACCGCCGTGCCCACCGCCTTCAGCCTGACCGCCGACTATGCGCCCGCGCGGCACAAGTCCGTCATCATCATGGCGACCATGTCCGGCATCGCCCTGGGTATGGCGCTGGCCGGTATCGCAGCAGCTCTGCTGATTCCCGTGTTCGGATGGAAATCGCTCCTGTTCTTCAGCGGTGGCCTGTCAATGCTGTGGACCATATTGCTGGCGCTGGGCCTTCCCGAATCGCTCTCCTTCCTTGTGCGGTACCGCCCCGGTTCGCCCCAGATCGCCTCCATCGGCTCGCGACTGGCGAGCGCGCGCGGCGAAAACCACCCGCCACATTTCCACGTACCGGCCAGCACCATGGCCGAATCGGGCGCCAATCCGGCGGCGCAGATCCTGCGCGACGGACGCCATGTCATGACGTTCCTGCTCTGGTTCGCCATGTCGGCCGCCTATTCGCTGGAATTCTTCACATCCTACTGGCTGCCCACCGTCCTGCTCCAGTCGGGGGCCAACATGTTCGCGACGGGCATGATAACCGCGCTCGGCAAATTCGGCAGCATCGCAGGCGCCATCGTCATCGGCCTGGTCATGGACAGGCTGGGCGCGGCGCGGGTTCTCACCATTTCCTATATATTGACGGGGGTCGCGATCGTGCTGCTGGGGTCAAGTGGCGCGAATCCCACCTTTGGCGTCACGATGATTTTCATCACCTTCTTCCTGCTGGACGGCAGCTTCGCGGGGATACAGGCGCTGACTGCCAATTCCTATCCTGGGGACATCAGGGCGACCGGCGTCGGCTGGGTCACGGGTTTCGCCCGCCTTCTGGGCGGCGGCACCGGGACGATGATCGGCGGCATATTGGTGGAAGTCAGCCTGTCCGTGCGGACCATTTCCATCTGCATGGCGGTCGTGATGATCCTGGGCAGCCTGGCGGTGTCCCATCTGTGGCGCGGCGGAGCGCGACACCGGCCACAACGGGCAGCGACGCAATAAGACAAATGATTGCGGGTTCCAGAACAGCCCATCCGCCTTCAAGAGAACGGCTTTGCGGGATAGGATATTGGTTAAGGGGTCTGCGCCCGTAACCATGATGGTCAAGGAACGGCAATCGGCATGACGAAGACATTCGAAAAGGCAAACATCATTACTTCCCCGGCCGCATGGACGGGCGATGAAATCAATGATTCGACCGATTGGCTCTACATGCTGAGCGCAGAGGAGATCGCCGAGATCGAAAAGGTCGGCGCGCAATTCCTGATGGACGATCCCGACCTTCGTACCATAACAGCTGACCGCTATCCCCTGCCCGTCACGGCAAGGGGCCTGGCCAGCTGGGCCGCGGACATGGACAATGGGCGTGGCTTCGTCCTGGTCCGGGGGTTACGTTCGGAACTATATTCCGATGCGCTGAGCGCGGCGATCTTCTACCTCCTTGGCCTGCATCTGGGCAAACCGATGGAGCAGAATAACCTGGGTGACCTGTTCGACCATGTCGTGGCGACCAGCAACAAGACCATGGACGATCCATCCGCCTTGCCCAGCCGGACGCGCGACCGCCTGAACTTCCATTCGGACAGCAGCGACGTCGTCGGCCTGATGTGCCTGCGCGGCGCGCGCGAAGGCGGCGCGTCCATCCTGATTAGCGGCGTCACCATCTACAATGAGATCGTCCGGCGGCGTCCGGACCTGGCCCCGCTGATGTACGATGTCTGGCACTATGACTGGTACCGGCAGGACCATGATGCTCCGGCGCGCTATTATTCGTCGCCCATGGTGTCCTTCATCGACGGCGTCTTCAGTATGTATGCCGGGTCGAACGTGATCCGGTCAGCCCAGGATTATCCCGAAGTGCCCCGCATGACGCCGCAGCAATATGAATTGCTGGACCTTCTCGACGAGATTTTCCTGGTCCCGGGCCTGCCGGTCACCATGGATTTCCGGCCCGGCGACGTCCAGTGGCTGCTGAACTATGCAGCGCTGCATTCCCGCACCAGTTATGTCGATTTCCCGCAACCCGAACGCAAGCGTCACCTGTTGCGCCTGTGGCTGAAGCGAGACACCGGGCGCCCTCTGGTGGACGGGTTCGGAAAACCATTCCAGAAAGTCGACCGTTCGTCTGAGGCCGCGGCGCAGCTGGACCGGAACCATATTTCGGAGATTTGCTATCCAAGGCATAATTGGGGGCTGTGATCCGGGTTCGTATTAGTCCCGGCATCTCCTGAAGGTCAGCACGACGCAGTGATGTTCCGGCGCGATTGCAGTGCGACAACAGGCTTTTGCACGCAAATCTCAATCATAGATACGGGCGACCCGCTTTCAGGTAGCGGCGATGCTTTCCGCGCCGGCGATGAGCACGGGTCTGCGCGAACAGGCAATCGCCTCGCCAACGGCGCTCTTTTCGCGCATCGCCATGAGGCAAAATCTACCACGCTCATCTACCACCCATCTACCACGAAGGCCGAATCTTGCCCTTTCTCACATTGCCACCATCCCCATAGGACATCCTCTAGAGCGCGCTGCGCTAAATCAGACGCAGGGCGCGCGCTCTAATTCCTTGTTGTCGCATCGTTTTAAGCGGAAAGTCGGTTCCCACTTTTCCGCACGATGCTCTAGCGAGACCATGGCTTGCCTCAAAGCAAGACCCCATCCACCCGCAATCACCAGACCCTGATGGTCGGTTCGAAGCTCCCGGGCTTGCTGCTGTGCCAAGCTTTCATCCTGATCGCGGTCGGGATGAAGCTGCGGCCTTTGTAGCTGGGCTCCACCTCCATCTTGTCGATGCTTCCTTCCTTGATCAGCCGGGTCAGTGTGCCGATCAGCAATTCTCGCGCTGCGGCCGCCCCGGGCGTTATATAGATCATGTTTTCCGGGATCGCTTCGCCCCCGAATTCAGCAGGGAAGAGAAGGATGGGCACGAGCTTGCCCTTGGCAACCAGCGCCTTGGCCGCAGCGGCCGTTTGAACGGTGGAGAAGTCAGGCTTCGCCCCTGCCTCGGCAGGCAGCCGGGGCGCCGCCAAAGCGAGGGCGGCTGACACCAGAGTCAAGGCCGCCCAAAGCACCATTCGACTCACGCCAAACCAGCGCGAGACGACCGCCCCCTCAATCATGCTCCCGGTCGCCGGCGCCCATATAAAGCTCGCTGCCTGTCTGCCGGAAGATTTCGCTCATTTCAGCCATGCCCTTCTCGGCATCCTCCGCCGCGAGGAAGCTGTCAGCGGGCTGGTTCTGCTTCGCGGCGAAATCCCTCACCTCCTGCGTGATCTTCATCGAGCAGAATTTGGGGCCGCACATGGAGCAGAAATGCGCGCTCTTGGCGCCTTCGGCCGGGAGCGTCTGATCGTGATATTTTTCCGCCGTATCCGGGTCGAGCGACAGGTTGAACTGGTCACGCCAGCGGAATTCGAAACGGGCGCGGGAAAGCGCATCGTCGCGGACCTTGGCGGCGGGGTGTCCCTTCGCCAGATCAGCGGCGTGGGCGGCGAGCTTGTAAGTCACCACGCCCACCTTGACGTCGTCGCGGTCGGGCAGGCCCAGATGCTCCTTGGGCGTGACATAGCAGAGCATCGCCGTGCCGTACCAGCCGATCATCGCGGCACCGATGCCGCTGGTGATATGGTCATAGCCCGGCGCGATGTCGGTGGTGAGCGGCCCAAGCGTGTAGAAGGGCGCCTCGCCGCAGGCCTCAAGCTGCTTGTCCATATTCTGCTTGATCTTGTGCATCGGCACATGGCCGGGGCCTTCGATCATCACCTGCACATCCTGTTCCCAGGCGCGCTTGGTGAGTTCGCCCAGCGTGTAGAGCTCGGCAAACTGTGCCTCGTCATTGGCGTCCGCGATCGAACCGGGACGCAGGCCATCGCCCAGCGAATAGGCGATGTCATAGGCCTTCATGATCTGCGTGATCTCGTCGAAATGCTCGTAGAGGAAGCTTTCCTTGTGATGGGCGAGGCACCATTTCGCCATGATCGACCCGCCGCGCGAGACGATGCCGGTGACGCGCTTGGCGGTCATCGGGATATAGGGCAGGCGCACGCCCGCATGGATGGTGAAATAGTCGACGCCCTGCTCGGCCTGCTCGATCAGCGTGTCGCGGAAGATTTCCCAGGTCAGTTCCTCGGCGATGCCGCCCACCTTCTCCAGCGCCTGATAGATCGGCACGGTGCCGATCGGGACCGGCGAGTTGCGCATGATCCATTCGCGGGTGTCGTGGATGTTGCGGCCGGTCGACAGGTCCATCACCGTGTCGGCGCCCCAGCGGATCGACCAGACCAGCTTGTCGACTTCGCTCGCCACGTCCGAAGCGACGGCGCTGTTGCCGATATTGGCGTTGATCTTCACCAGGAAATTGCGGCCGATCGCCATCGGTTCCGATTCCGGGTGGTTGATATTGTTGGGGATGATGGCGCGGCCGCGCGCGACCTCATCGCGGACGAACTCCGGCGTCACATAGTCGGGGATTTCCGCGCCCCAGTCATGGCCGTCGCGCACATATTCCGCGAGGCGGGCACGACCGAGATTCTCGCGCTCCGCCACATATTCCATCTCCGGCGTGATGATGCCGCGGCGGGCATAGTGCATCTGGGAGACGTTGGCGCCGGCCTTGGCGCGCAGCGGGCGCTGGACGAGGTTCGGGAAGGGCTGGACGCCGCCGCTGCGGTCGGGGCCTTTGAGACCATTGTCTTCAGGCTTGATCGCCCGGGCGTCATATTCCTCGACATCGCCGCGGGCGATGATCCAGTCGCGGCGCAGTTGCGGGAGGCCCGCCATGATGTCGATGCGCGCATTCGGATCGGTATAGGGGCCGGAAGTGTCATAGACGCGGACGGGCGGCTCGCCGCTGCCCGGTTCCAGGTCGATCTCGCGCATCGCGACCTTCAAGGGGCCGACATGGATCTTGCGACTGCCCCGGATGGGGCCGGTGGTGACGCGCATCTCTGTGCGGGCTGGCCGCTGGCTTCCATCGGAAGCCAGTTCAATCTTCGAATCAACGTCGGCCATATGCTTTCCTTTCAGGCGATGACGGTGGCGCGGCCGGTGAGGCCAGCGAGAAACAGGAGGATGCCCAGTACGATCGAGACGATCGCCCAGGCGCGGGTGAAGTTGAGCGACCAGCGGCCAATCCTGATCAGCGGACCGGGGACGGCGAGCAGCAGCGCGCCTTCGATCAGGGCGGCATAACCGATGGTCGAGACGATGATGGAGAGCGGATCGCGCCAGATGCTGTGGATCAGCACCAGCGCCGCCCCGACCGCGAAGACCGGGAAGCCCAACGCCATGACCAGACCCGGCGAGCGCTCCAGATCATCCATCATCGCCCGCCAGCGTTGCGGGGCGGTGAGGCCGCCCATGCCGATGACGATCATGTAAAGGCCTATGGCTTCGGCCAGACGCAGGGTCAGAACGGAAATGGTGTTCATGGGCGTGCCGTCCTCCTTTTGCGCTCTGGGGCGGAGGATGGGCGCGGGCTGCTGCAAGCGAACAAGCCGTTCCCTCCCTACGCCGGTCTTATCCGGATCAGGTTCAGCGGGTCGCGGCCACGTCAGCCGCCTCTCAACCGTCTGTGGACGGTCCCCCGGGGATGGCGCTTGGATAGCCGATGCGGCGCGCGAACGGAAGCCCTGTTGTGGCGCTGGACAGTTGGTGGGCTTTTCCGCTTTAGTGGCCCGCGATGAAGCATCCCGATCTGTCCACCAAAGAAGGGCGCAAGGCGCACCGGCATGAGATGCGCATGGTGGCGGTCAGACCGCGCCGTTGGGGGTTGTGGCTGCTGACGGCGGGCTTCCTGCTGTTGCTGACGCCTTCCGCGCTGAATGTGCATAGCCTGTTCGGGCTTTGGCCGCCGATGCTGGGGGCGATCTGCATTATCGTTGGCGTGCCGCTGCTGGTGACGAGCGTGCTGTTGAAGCGGCGCTATGTGCGGCAGAGGGTGGTGGGGCAGGCGATGGTGGGGCGGATCAAGGGGTGAATGGCCGTATCGCGCAGACCAACATCAATGTCCGCTAACCACGCAATCCACCCCGATCAATTCACTGGCGCCCTTCTCCGATAACTCAGCGCCTCCGCGACATGCACGCGTCCGACGTGATCGGCCCCGGCGAGGTCAGCGATCGTCCGCGCCACCCGCAGCACCCGCGTATAGCCCCGCGCCGACAGCTTCATCGCCGCCGCGGCCTGCGCCAGCAGTTCGCGCCCCGCCTGGTCCGGCCCGGCGATATCCTCCAAACGCTCGCCATCCACCTCGGCATTGGTCCGCACGCGCGTCCCCTCATAACGCCGCGTCTGCACATTGCGCGCCGCCGCGACCCGCGCCGCGACCTCGATCGATCCTTCGGCGGGCGGCGGCAAGACCAGATCCGCGGCCGTCACCGCCTGAACCTCCACATGCAGGTCGATGCGGTCGAGCAGCGGACCCGACACCTTGGCCTGATAATCCGCCGCACAGCGCGGCGCCCTTGAGCAAGCCAGCGCCGGATCGCCCAGATGCCCGCAACGGCACGGATTCATCGCCGCCACCAACTGCACCCGCGCCGGAAAGGTCACATGCGCATTGGCCCGCGCCACCGTGACCTCGCCCGACTCCAGCGGCTGCCGCAGGGAATCCAGCACGGTCCGCTGAAACTCCGGCAATTCGTCGAGAAACAGCACGCCCAGATGCGCCATGCTGACTTCGCCCGGCCGCGCCTTCTGTCCGCCGCCAACCAACGCCGCCATCGACGCGCTATGATGCGGATTGCGGAAGGGCCGCGCCCGGCTGATCCGCCCCCCCTCCAGCGTCCCGGCGACGCTCGCCACCATGGAGGTTTCAAGCGCCTCGCCCGGCGTCAGTTCCGGCAATATCCCCGGCAGGCAGCTCGCCATCAGCGACTTGCCCGCACCCGGTGGCCCGATCATCAGCAGATTGTGACCGCCCGCCGCCGCGATCTCCAGCGCCCGCTTGGCCGTCTCCTGCCCCTTCACCTGGCGGAGGTCGGCGGTCCGCACCGGCGGTTCCACTTCGCCCGGCTGGGGTGGCGACAAAGCGGCGGTCCCCTTGAAATGGTTGAGGATCGTCAACAGGTCCGGCGCGGCGATCACCTCGACCTGCCCGGCCCAGGCCGCCTCGGCGCCCTGCGCCACCGGACAGACCAGCCCCAATTCCCGCTCACCGGCATGCAACGCGGCGAGCAGCACCCCCGGCGTCGGCGCGATGCGGCCATCCAGCCCCAACTCCCCGACGACGACATAGCCCGCCAGCGTCTCGGCATCGATCACCCCCATCGCCCCTAGCAGGGCCAGGGCTATCGGCAGATCGAAATGCGATCCCTCCTTGGGCAGATCGGCGGGCGACAGGTTGACGGTGATCCGCTTGGGCGGCAGCGAAAGCCCGATGGCGGCAATGGCGTTGCGCACCCGCTCCCTGCTCTCCGCTACGGCCTTGTCGGGCAAGCCGACGACGATGAAATTGGGCAGGCCGGGCACAAGCTGACACTGCACCTCCACGCCACGCGCCTCCAGCCCCAGATAGGCGACCGTCGATACCGTCGAAACCAATGCGAAAACCCCCTGCGCGCCATTCGGCCTGCCCCGCCATGTTCCCGCCTTCGCAGGAACACAAGGTTATTTCAATGTCTTGGCTTGATCGCAGGCGCGATCCCGCGCCCGTCGGCCGGTTCAGCTTTCGGCTTCAGGCCGCCCCTTGAACCCTTGCGCCACGACATACCATTCGACGCTGCCCTTCCGGCTGGCGGGCGGCTTGGCATGTTTGATCGTGGTGAAATGCTTCTTGAGGATGGCCAGCAGATCGGCGTCCGTGCCGCCCGCGAACACCTTGGCGACGAAGGTGCCGCCCTTGCGCAGATTTTCCACCGCGAACATCGCCGCCGCCTCGACCAGCCCCATGGTGCGCAGATGGTCCGTCGCCGCATGCCCGACCGTATTGGCCGCCATGTCGGAAATCACCAGATCCGGCGCATCGCCCAAAGCCTCCGCCAACAAGGCGGGCGCCTTGTCGTCCATGAAGTCCATCTGGAACAGCGTCACGCCGGGGATGGGATCGGTCGGCAGCAGGTCGATGCCCACCACCTTCGCCTTGGGGCAGAGCTTGCGCACCACCTGCGCCCAGCCGCCCGGCGCCACGCCCAGATCGACGACAGCCCGCGATCCCTTTACGAAGTGGAACTTCTCGTCCAGCTCAATCAGCTTGAAGGCGGCGCGGCTGCGCCACCCTTCCGCCTTGGCGCGGCGGACATAGGGGTCGTTCAACTGCCGCTCGAGCCAGCGGGTGGACTGCGCCGTCCGTCCCTTCGCCGTCTTGACCCGCACCTTGCCGGCGCCAGTGCCTCTCAAAGCTCGCCTCTCACATCTTTACTCCGTCGCGGTCCATCAGGCCGCGCAATATGCCTTCGCGAATGCCGCGATCCGCCACGCCCAATCGCTGGGCAGGCCAGATGTCGAGGATAGATTCCAATATGGCGCAACCCGCCACCACCAGATCGGCCCGCTCCGTCCCGATGCAGGGCAGCTTCTGCCGCTCCGCCAGAGCCATGGAGGACAGGCGCGCGGAAATCGCCCGCATCGACGTCGACGGCACGATCAGCCCGTCAATCGCCTGCCGGTCATAGCGCGGCAGGTCAAGATGCAGGCTGGCCAGCGTCGTCACTGTCCCCGATGTCCCGAGCAAGCGGATATCGGGCTGCGGAGTGGGCAGGCGGCGGGCCAGCGGCGAGAAAGCATCGGCCACGCGCGCGCGCATCCGGCCATAAGCCGCCAGACGATCCATGGGATCGGCATGATCGAAGGGCTCGCTCTCGGTCAGCGACACGACGCCCCAGGGCGCGCTCACCCAATCGACGATATGCGGCGCGCCCTCCCGGCGGGAGTTGACCAGAACCAGTTCGGTCGACCCACCGCCAATGTCGAAGATCAGCGCCGGACCATCGCCCGGCTCCAGCAGCGCGTGACAGCCCAGCACCGCCAACCGCGCCTCTTCCTGCGCGGTAATGATATCGAGCGCGATGCCGGTTTCGCGGTAGACGCGCTGGATGAAATCGGCGCCGTTCGAGGCGCGTCGGCAGGCCTCCGTCGCGACCGATCGGGCCAAGGTGACATGGCGGCGGCGCAGCTTGTCCGCACAGACCGACAATGCCGCAATGGCGCGCTCAATGGCTTCGTCGCTGATCCGCCCCGAAGCCGCAAGCCCCTCCCCCAGCCGCACGATTCGGGAAAAGGCGTCGACGACGATGAAGCCGTCGGCCGAGGGCTTGGCGATCAGCAAACGGCAATTATTGGTGCCCAGGTCGATGGCCGCATAAGAGCGGCGTCCGCGCAGCGGATGAGGCAAAAGACCCCGCGATTTCGACGGGGGAGTGAGGGCCGCAGCCTTGCTCCCATTGCCCTGACCGGAACGGACCCCTGTGCCCGAAACTCCGCCGGCTGGGCCGGAACTCTGCGGCGATGGGCGGCTTTGCTGCACCATGGCCGTATCTCTTTTCTTCTTCGCCAACGCCGAAAGGCGCCGGAACTTGCCCCAAGAGTAAGCGGATGAAGAAAAAAGCGCAAGGCGGCCCCGGAAAGCCCCTTCGATAAAGCGCAAATGCCCCTAGATGAGCGGCAGCAGGGCCGCGACGATCCAGCGTTCCTCGGCGCGCAACACGCCCCAGGCGCGGGCGGCGGCGCGGCTGTCCATCACCTCGACCCCGATGCCCTTGGCTTCCAGTTCCCGGACGAAGGGGCGCGGCGGCTGGCGCAGGCTAGCGCCCGTGCCGATCAGCAGAAATTCCGGCAGCGGATCAAGGTCGAACAGGTCGCCCAGATCCGGCACGGTCAGAGCCTCGACGCGCGGCGCCTCCTGCCAGGCCAGGGCACGCACCGGCGAAAGCAGCAGGCCATCGGGAAAGACATCGTCCCTGACCCGAAAGCCCCGCCCCTGAAAGCCGGTGACGATCGGCCCCTGCCCCGCCTCATCGCGGCGCAGTTCGATCCCCGTGCGCCCCTTTCCCGATGCGTCGCCGTTCAGGGCCGCGCTCCATCGTCACGCGGTCCCATGCGCTCGGCCTGCGCCGCGATATTGGTCTTGCTCGCCTTCTTCTCGGCCGTCGCGGGCGACAAACCGAGAGTGATCAGCAGCGAAGAGGACACATAGACCGACGAATAGGTGCCGACGATGATGCCCAGCATCATGGCCGCCGTGAAGCCGCGCAGCACATGGCCGCCCAGCAGCAGCAGCGCACCCAGCGCCAGCAGCACCGTTACCGACGTCATGACTGTGCGCGGCAGCGTCTCGTTGACGGACAGGTCGATCAGCGCCTTCATGTCCATCTTGCGATATTTGCGCATATTTTCGCGGATGCGGTCGTCGATCACCATCTTGTCGTTGATCGAATAACCCACGATCGTCAGCACGGCGGCGACGATGTTGAGGTCGAATTCCAGTTGCGTGATGGCGAAGAAGCCCAGCGTCATCAGCACGTCGTGCATGATCGCGACGAAGGTCGAGATGCCGAACTGCCATTCATAGCGGAACCAGGAGAAGATCGCGATGCCGATCACCGCCAGCATCACCGCCAGCACGCCGTTCTGGATCAGTTCGCCCGACACCTTGCCCGACACCGTGTCGTAGCGGGAGAAGGTGACGCCGGGAAATTCCGCCGTCATCGCCTTGCGCGCCTTTTCGACGATGGCGTTGGCCGCTCCCGCGCCGCCCTGTTCGGGGAGCGGCAGGCGGATTTGCACCGTCCTGGGATCGCCAAATTGCTGGAGCGAGCCATCGCCCACGCCCAGACGGTCGATCACCCCACGCACCTTGTCGGTCTGCGGCGGCTGCTGGAACTTCGCCTCGATCATCAGGCCGCCCACGAAATCGACGCCGAGGTTGAGACCCTTGTAGAAGGTGGCGCCGACCGCCAGCACCGTCAGCAGCGCCGTCAGGCCAAAGGCCCAGTGGCGCAGCTTCACGAAGCCGATATTGGTGTTGTCAGGGACGAGTTTAAGCAGTTTCATATTGTTTCTCTCGCCCCGTCAGATGTGGATCTCGGTCGGGCGCTTGGCCCGGACCCAGAGCGACACCATCCAGCGGGTGAAGGTGACGGCAGTGAACACGCTGGTCGCGATGCCGATCAGCAGCACGATCGCGAAGCCCTTCACCGGACCCGAGCCCAGAGCGAGCATGATGCCGCCAGCAATGGCGTGGGTCACGTTCGCCTCGAAAATGGTGCGGCTGGCTTCCTTATAGCCATGTTCGATCGCTTGCACGACGTTCCGGCCACGGCGACGCTCCTCGCGGATACGCTCGTAGATCAGCACGTTGGCGTCGACCGCCGTACCGATGGTCAGCACGAAACCGGCGATGCCCGGCAACGTCAGCGTCGCGCCGAGTATCCCCATCACGCCCAGGATCACCAGCACGTTGATGGCGACGGCGAGGTTCGCATACATGCCGAAGCGGCCATAGCTGGCGAACATGAACATGGCGACCGCCGCGACCGCGATCACCGAGGCGAGCAGACCCGCCTTGATCGAGTCCGCGCCGAGCTGCGGGCCGACGGTGCGTTCTTCCACCACGGTCAGCGCGACGGGCAGCTTGCCCGAACGCAGCGCGATGGCGAGCTGGTTGGCGCTTTCCACGGTGAAGCTGCCGCTGATCTGCGCGCTGCCGCCCAGAATCGGTTCGTTGATGTTCGGCGCCGACAACACCTTGCCGTCGAGGATGATGGCGAAGGGCCGGTTGACATTCTGCGACGTCACCTGGCCGAATTTCCGCCCACCCGCGCCGTTGAAGCGGATGTTGACGATCGGCTCATTGCCCTGCGGGCTGAAACCCTGCTGCGCGTCGGTCAGATCCTCGCCCGACACCATGACTTGGCGATGGACCGCGATCACCGGCGACCCGGACGGATTGGCCGGATAGGGCAGGACTTCGCTGCCCACCGGCGCACGGCCCTGCGCGACTTCGGCGGGGTTGGCGTTGACGTCGACCAGCTTGAACTCAAGCTTGGCGGTCTGGCCCAGCAAGTCCTTCAGCGCCTTGGGATTTTGAAGGCCCGGCACCTGCACGACGATGCGGTTGTCGCCCTGCTGCTGAATGGTCGGCTCGCGCGTGCCCATTTCGTCGATGCGCTTGCGGATGACCTCGGTCGCGACTTCCATCGCGCCCTTCACCGCATTGTCGATGCCCGCCTGGGTCGGCGTGATGGTGATGGTGGAACTGTTCACCACCTCGACATTGAAGTCGCGCTGGCCGGTCAGGCCTGCCCCCTGCGTCAACGGCCGGATGCGCTCGACAGCGGCATCGACCTGCGAGGGGTTGCGGACCATGAAGCTCAATTTCCCGTCGCGGCTGGAAATATCGCCAATCGCGATCTTGGTATCGCCCCGGCGCAGTTCCGTGCGGACCTGCTCCTCCATATTGGCGATGCGCTGCTTGGCGACATCCTGGGTCGAGGCTTCCAGCAGCAAATGGCTGCCGCCCGACAGGTCGAGGCCCAGATTCACGCGGGTCTGCATGAATTTGGGCAGGTGCGCGACCGCGGAATCGGGCAGGAAGCTCGGCACGGCGCAGGCTATGCCAATGGCCAAGGGCAGCAGAATCGCGGCTACCGCCCAGCGAGGGAAATTCAGCATCGGGCCGCTCAGTCGTTCGCAGGCTTGGCGGTGGCGGGGTCGATCACGTCGGTCAGGGTGGACTTGACCGCCTTGACCTTCATGTTCGGCGCCAGTTCGACATCGACGTAAAATTCGTCGACGCGGGCCACCTTGCCGACCAGACCGCCGCCGGTCACGACCTGATCGCCCTTCTTCACGGCGTCGATCTTGGCCTTATGGTCCTTCATCTTCTTCTGCTGCGGACGGATCAGCAGGAAATAGAAGACAACGAAGATCAGGAGCAGCGGGGCCATCTGAACCAGCATGGAGGCGCCGGACGATTCCCCGCCCGCAGTCTGGGCAAAGGCTGGAGATATAAACATGCTTGGGACTTTCGCCTTATTGTCTTGTCCAGTTGCGGACGCAGGATAAACGCCCACAGATCAAGGGCGCGCGGCTAACACAGATAGGGCGGCTGAGGCAACATGATTAGGGTTTCCGACGAAAGGGCAAAAAGCCTTCATCGAATCCCTTGCATATTCCCCAAACTGCTTCTAATTGCGCCGCTCCGGTCGGGACGTAGCGCAGCCTGGTAGCGCATCACACTGGGGGTGTGGGGGTCGGAGGTTCGAATCCTCTCGTCCCGACCAAATAGACGATTAAGGCGTCAGACGCCTTGCCAACCTCCTCCATCTTAAATTCCCGTTTGCGCTGAGCGGCGCTTTTTTGCTGTCCTACAACGAACCAAATGGGATAAATAATCCGCCTTTCTGCAACAGGAGGGCGGGTTTCATGGATATTTCGGCTCTGATCGATGAGGTGATCGCGCGGGAGGGGGCTTATGGCAACCATCCGGCCGATCGCGGCGGACCTACCAATTTCGGGATCACCCAGGCGGTGGCGCGGGCCAATGGGTTTATGGGCGATATGCGCACCTTCCCCCGCGGCGTGGCGGAGGCGATCTATCGGCGGCTTTATTGGGAGAAGCCGGGTTTCGCCTTTGTCGCGGAACTGGCGCCCAAAGTCGCCGCGGAACTGTTCGATACGGCGGTGAACATGGGGCCGGGGACGGCCGGCGGCTTCCTCCAGCGCGCGTTGAACGCGCTCAACCGCAATGAAGCGGACTATCCCGACCTGAAGGTCGATCAGTCGGTCGGCGCCAAGACCCTCGCGGCGCTGGGAGCGTTTCTGAAGCTTCGCGGCAAGGCCGGGGAGCGGGTGCTGATCGTGGCGCTCGAAGCCCTGCAGGGGGAGCGCTATATGGCGCTGGCGGAAAAGCGGCCGGCCAATGAAGCCTTTCTCTATGGCTGGCTGGCAAACCGGATCGGGTAGGGGAAACTCCCATGACGAGGCGAATTGCGGAAGACCGGTGGACGCTGCGGGCGCGGCCGGCCTTTCTCTATGTGATGTACGGCTTGCTGCTCTGGTCGGTGCCGCTGGGGCTGATCGGCGGCGTGCGGCCAGATATGGCGGCGGGGATCATCCGGGCGATGCGGGCTTACTTCAACGCATTGCCGGAGCCGCTCTATGCGCTCTTCGGCACAGGCTATCTCGGATATACGGCGGCGCGGGCCTGGGGGAAGGCCAAGGGGGTGGAGCGGTAGCGCCGAATATTTCCCGATTTCCCCCGAAACGAATGAAAGTCAGGGTCGTTCGCCCGGGAAATTGGCCTTGAGGAAGTCCAGCACCACGCGGGCTCTTGGCGGCAGGCGTTTGTGCGAGGGGTGGACGGCCCATATGTCGAGCGGGGCGATGTTGCTGTCGGGAAGGACGGGAACCAGCCGCCCCGCTTCGATGTCGCCCTTTACCCGGATCGCGGGGAGCAGCGCGATGCCAAGGCCACTCAAGGCCGCGCGGTGGACGGCTTCGCTGCTGTCGCTGCGGAAGGTGCCGCCGAACACCCTCTCCCGCCCGTCGATCGTCCAGCGGGCGGGCACATCGCCATAGGCATAGGCGATGCAGATATGGCCGGAAAGATCCTCGGCGGTGGCCGGGGCGCCATGATCGGCCAGATAAGCGGGATGCGCGACCAACAGGCGCGGCAGCATGCCCAGCGGATGGACGACCAGGCTTTCATCGCCCACCGGACCCACGCGCAACGCAAGATCGAGGCGATCCTCCACCACATCGCGCTGCCAGTCGGTCATCGCGCAATCGAGCTGCAGCGCAGGATAGCAGGCGGTCAGCTCGCCCAGCCGCTCGACATAATAAAGGCCGAGCGCGGTGGTGAAGCCGATGCGCACGAGGCCGCTCGGCTGGTTGCGGACCGGGCCGAAATCCTGCTCCGCCACGTCCAGCGCATCCAGCATCGCACGGGCGTGAACCAGTAGGCGGTCCGCCTCCGGAGTGGCGATCAGCCTGCGCGTGGTGCGATGGAACAGGATCGTGCCGAAATGCGCCTCCACCTGATCGAGCCGTCGCGCGATGGTGGTGTGGCTCGCATGCATTTCTTCGGCTACGCGGGAGAAATTGGGTTTTTCGCATAGTCGGACGAATGTCCGCATGGCGATCAACAGATCGGACATTTGAACGCTACTCGCACAGATATTGTGCGGCTTATCCTTATTGTCAGGAGAGCCGAAAAGCCAGAAGCCATCGCGCAGGAAAGCAGGAAGAGGATGCCCATGACCGATCGCATCGCCCATGCGGGGCTGGCCGCCAAATGCCGGACGGCCGAGGAAGCCGCCGCGCTGATCCATAACGGCATGGCCGTCGGGATGAGCGGCTTTACCGGCTCGGGCTATCCCAAGGCCGTGCCGCTGGCGCTCGCCGCGCGGATGACCGCCGCCCATGCAGCGGGCGAGCCTTTCCGGGTGAAGGTATGGACCGGCGCGTCCACCGGGCCGGAGCTGGACGGCGCGCTGGCGCAGGCCGATGGCATCGAGTTCCGTTTGCCCTACAACAGCGATCCGATTGCCCGCGAGCGGATCAACAGCGGGCATATGCAATATTTCGACATGCATCTGAGCCAGGTGGCGCCGATGGCGTGGCAGGGTTTTCTGGGCGATCTGGACGTGGCCGTGATCGAGGTGACGGGAATCACGGCCGAGGGCGAACTGATCCCCTCCGCCTCGGTCGGCAACAACAAGACGTGGATCGACCGGGCCAAGGGCGTGATCCTGGAGGTCAATCGCTGGCAGAACCCCGCGCTGGAAGGGATGCACGACATTTATTACGGCACGGCGCTGCCGCCGCATCGCCAGCCCATCCCGCTGGTGCGCGCCGACCAGCGCATCGGCCAGCCCACCTTCCGCTGCGATCAGGACAAGGTGATCGCGGTGGTCGAGACGGACGCGCCGGACCGCAACGCCCCCTTTACCCCGCCCGACGACAAGGCGCGGGCGATCGCCGGGCACTTGCTAGAGTTTTTGAGCCATGAGGTGAAGAAGGGCCGCCTGCCCGCCTCGCTGCTGCCTCTGCAATCGGGCGTCGGCAATATCGCCAATGCGGTGCTGACCGGCCTGATCGACGCGCCGTTCGAGGATATGGTCGCCTTTACCGAAGTAATCCAGGACGGCATGCTGGACCTGCTCGATACGGGCAAGCTGCGCATGGCGAGCGCGACGTCCCTGTCGCTGAGCCCGGAGGCGGCGGCCCGGCTGAATGCGGATATGGGGCGCTATCGGGACCGGATGATCCTGCGGCCGCAGGAGATCAGCAACCATCCCGAGCTGGTGCGGCGGCTGGGCTGCATCGCGATGAACGGACTGATCGAGGCGGACATTTACGGCAACGTCAATTCGACGCATCTGATGGGGTCGCGGATTCAGAACGGCATTGGCGGGTCTGGGGACTTTGCGCGCAACGCGTTCCTGTCGATCTTCACGACGCCGTCGACCGCCAAGGGCGGCGCGATCTCCGCCATCGTGCCGCATTGCAGCCATGTCGATCATATCAACCAGGATGTGCAGGTGATCGTGACCGAGCGGGGGCTGGCGGACCTGCGCGGGCTGGCGCCCCGGCAGAGGGCGGAACTGATCATGGAAAATTGCGCGCATCCGGACTTCCGGCCGATGCTGAAGGATTATTTCAAGCGGGCGATGGCCGGGTCGTTCGGGCTGCAATCGCCCATGTTGCCGGGCGAGGCGCTGGCCTGGCACCAGCGTTATATCGATACGGGCACGATGCGGGGGTAGGGGCATTGGCCCGACGCTCAATCCAGACAGGCTTGCACCCCATCCTACCGGATTGATCGTCAACCAGCCTTCAGCCAGCATCATGCCCCGGCGGGTCTGCGAGCGCACGCGCAGACCCGCCAATTTTCCGTGGAACAGTTGCCAGCCAAAGCGCGGCAAATCGTAAACAACGATCTTGCCAGAAAATGAGAGGGGCCGTTGGGTGGTTTACCCAACGGCCCATCATTGACATGGTCAGCGGCCGGAAGCGCCGCCCAAGGGAAACGGTAATCGCGCTATTTTCCAGATACGACGCTTCGCCCGCGAAAGCCGCAGTCGACAGTCACCGAAATTCTGCAAAACCGACGCTAACGGCGTCGCTCAGCGGCGCGTTCCCCGAATGGACTTGACCGACCCCATTGCTGAACCATGAGACATCGGATCACCTCCTTTCGCTAGTTGAAGCCCCTATAGCCGTTCCCGGTACTGGTCCTTCGCCGTCTATGAAATGATATGTGAATCAGACGGGCCGCATGTTCAAGGCTTGTAAAATTCTTTTTTCGAATCATACTTCTACGTCCGCATTTCACAGGCGATTTGCTTTGAAAATCGCGGAAACTCCCTGAAATCAGAGACTTAGGCGCGGCAATCCTCGACGACGCGGCCGACCTCCGCCCAGGCGGGCAGGATCAGCGTGGGCAGACCCTGCACCTCGACCGCAAAACGGCCCCGGCTATAGGCGATTTGATCGAGCGCCGCGTCGTTGGCGGCGCGGATCGCCTGCGTCGCAGGGACCGTCCCGGCGGCCGCGCTGGCGGGCCAGCTCACCGCGCCATAGCTTGTCCGTAGCGTCATCGCCGGCTGGGCGATGCCAGGGCGCAAAAGGCTGATGCGTCGCATCGTCTTGTCGCAGCGGATGACGAACAGGCTGCTTTGCGCATCAGCGCCGAACAGGGCGACCGATCCGGCGCCGTCGACCTGATAGCGCCAGTCGCCGGGCGTGGTGTCGCGGTCCTGCCATTGGAGCGGCGCGGGTGGAGGCGGCGCCGACTGCGGCGCCGGAACAGGCCGGGGCGCAGGGGCCGGGGCGGGCCGCTCGGGCGCGCCAACGCAGGACGCCAGCAGAAGGCAAGCGGTCGGGATGGCGATGGGCGCCAGCGCGGCGGAGGGCAGAGTGAAGCGCATCCCCCCTCCATGCCCAGGGAAAGGGATTGCATCAACCGAAAAGGGCGGGATGATGCGTCCGCTCCGGCCGGATGAGCGGGTCCGAAGAAGCGCTAGATCTCACCGCTTTTGCGCCGACCCGTCATTGACAGTCTGGGATCGAATCGGTAAGGGCACCCCTTCCCAATACGCTGACAAGCGGCAGTGCGGTGGCACTGGCCGTCTTTTTTGCGTCTTGGGGTCTATCGAATCGGTTGCGAATCCTTATTCAAGGATTTTCAGCCCTGACGCTTTGAGATGGGGCGGCGCCAACCGCCCCGTGGAGCAGGAGTACAGAATACCATGGCACGTATTGCGGGTGTCAACATCCCGACCAACAAGCGCGTGATCATCGCGCTCACCTACATCCACGGCATCGGCCGCAAGACCGCCGCCGACATCGCTGACAAGCTGGGCATCGACCACAGCCGCCGCGTTCAGGATTTGTCGGACGCCGAAGTCCTGCAGATCCGCGAAGCGATCGACGCCGACCTCACGGTCGAGGGCGACCTGCGCCGCGAAACCGCGATGAACATCAAGCGCCTGATGGATCTGGCCTGCTATCGCGGCCTGCGTCACCGCAAGGGTCTGCCGGTCCGCGGCCAGCGCACGCACACCAATGCGCGCACCCGCAAGGGCAAGGCCAAGCCGATCGCCGGCAAGAAGAAGTAATCGTTGAGGGTCGAGCCTTTGGCATGACCCTCCGGCGACTTCTACTTTCAAACGATTTCAGTAGGATAGAGCAAAAATGGCACGCGAACCCCAGCGCATCAAGCGCCGCGAACGCAAGAACATCTCGGCCGGCGTGGCTCACGTCAACGCCAGCTTCAACAACACCATGGTGACCATCACCGACGCCCAGGGCAACGCCATTTCGTGGTCCTCGGCCGGCATGATGGGCTTCAAGGGCAGCCGCAAGTCGACCCCGTACGCCGCGCAGGTCTGCGCCGAAGACGCTGGCCGCAAGGCAGCCGAACATGGCGTGCGCACCCTGGAAGTCGAAGTGAAGGGTCCGGGTTCGGGCCGTGAATCGGCTCTGCGCGCTCTGCAGGCCGTCGGCTTCCACATCACCTCGATCCGCGACGTGACGCCGATCCCGCACAATGGCGTGCGTCCTTCCAAGCGCCGCCGCGTCTGATCATCGACGCCAAGGCTTTGGCGGGCGGCGGACGCGTCGCCCGCTTACCCATCTGCATCGGTCGGAACGTCCTGTCGGGTCAGGATTTTTGAACGTTTCGGCCTCATCCCCAGGGGAAATACATGACTGTCAACATGAAGAACTGGCAGGAATTGAAGAAGCCCAACAGCCTTGAGATCAAGGTGGCGGGCGACGGCAAGCGCAAGGCGACGTTCGTCGCTGAACCTCTGGAGCGCGGCTTCGGTCTGACGCTTGGCAATGCGCTGCGCCGGGTTCTTCTGTCCTCGCTCCAGGGCGCGGCGGTCACCTCGATCAAGATCGAGAACGTCCTCCACGAATTCTCCTCGCTCGCCGGCGTGCGCGAAGATGTGACGGACATCGTCCTCAACATCAAGCAGGTCGCGCTGCGCATGGAAGGCGACGGTCCGCGCCGTCTCCAGCTGTCCGCCACCGGCCCTGCCGAAGTGCGCGCGGGAGACATCATCACCGTTGGCGACATCGAAGTGATGAACCCCGATCTGGTGATCTGTCATCTGGACCAGGGCGCGACCCTCAACATGGAACTGACCGCTGACATCGGCAAGGGCTATGTCCCCGCCGTTGCCAACCGTCCGGCGGACGCCCCGATCGGCCTGATCCCGATCGATGCGCTCTACTCGCCGGTCCGTCAGGTCGCCTACAAGGTCGACAATACCCGCGTCGGCCAGGAACTGGACTATGACAAGCTGTCGCTGACGCTCGAGACCGACGGCACCGTCACGCCGGAAGACGCGGTGGCCTATGCCGCCCGCATCCTGCAGGACCAGCTCCAGCTCTTCGTCCACTTCGAGGACGCGCTGCCCGTCGCCGCTCCGGCCGCCGGTGCCTCTGCGGGTGCCTCGGCTGGCGAAGGCGAAAGCGACGCGAACCAGATCAACCGCTATCTGCTCAAGAAGGTGGACGAGCTGGAACTGTCGGTCCGCAGCGCCAACTGCCTCAAGAACGACAACATCATCTATATCGGCGATCTGGTCCAGAAGACCGAGGCCGAGATGCTGCGCACCCCGAATTTCGGCCGCAAGTCGCTCAATGAGATCAAGGAAGTGCTGTCGTCCATGGGCCTGCGCCTGGGGATGGACATCCCCGGCTGGCCGCCGGAAAATATCGAGGAAATGGCCAAGAAGCTCGAACAGGAGCTGCTGGGCTAATCCTTTTCCCCTCTCCCGGACACGCGGAGAGGGGAATGAACACCCCCATGGACATGGCTCCATGGACGGTGTGAACTTCGCCTGTTTTTCAGGCAGGGGAACGGCGGCGCCCCCGATTGCCGCCTGGTCTGGGCTACCTCAAACGGGCCCTTAACGAACGAAGGAAGACAAAATGCGTCACAAGGTTGGTCATCGCAAGCTGCAGCGCAGCGCCGGGCATCGTAACTCGCTGCTCCGCAACCTCGCGGCTTCGCTCATCAAGCATGAGCAGATCCTCACCACCACGCCCAAGGCGAAGGAACTGCGTCCCTACGTCGAAAAGCTGATCACCCTCGCCAAGAAGGGTGGCCTGTCGAACCGCCGTCTGGCCCATGCCCGCCTGCAGGACGATACGCAGCTCACCAAGCTGTTCGAAGTCCTGGCCGAGCGTTACAAGGATCGCAATGGCGGCTACACCCGCGTGATCAAGGCCGGCATCCGCGCTTCGGACGCGGCGCCGATCGCGATCATCGAGCTGGTCGACCGCGACGTCGATGCCAAGGGTCAGGACTCGGGTCCGGTCCAGAGCGCCGATGCCGACGAGCTGGAAGCGGCATGATCCGCTGATACCGCTTACTCAAAAGTGGTAATTTGATTTCAGAACAGGCCGTGGCTTGATAAGGGCCACGGCCTGTTTCGTTTTGTTTCCATCGGGATAGGGGAAAAAGAGAGGATGCGCGGCTTTGGCTGGCTTGCTTTGGCGTCGCTGTTGCTGGCCGCCCTTCCCGCCCACGCAGAGCCGGATGCAGCCGCCAGCGCCGCCAAGGCCAGCGCCAAAAGCTCCGGACTGCACTATCCCGCCGCCAGACGGCTCGATCTGGTCGAGGATCATTTCGGGGTCAAGGTGACCGACCCTTATCGCTGGCTGGAAAACGACCTGCGCGGCGATCCCGCCATCCGCGACTGGGTAGCGCAGGAAAACCGCCTCACCCGCCGGTTCATCGACGCCCTGCCGGGCCGCGACATCCTCAAGACGCGGATGCAGGCTCTGCTCGCCCATGGCCGCTACACCATCCCGCGTAAGGCAGGAGGGCGCTACTTCTACGGCTATAACAAGGGGCTGCAAAACCAGACGCCGCTCTATGTGCGCGAGGGCATCAATGGCCAGCAGCGCCTGCTGATCGACCCCAATGACTGGGCCGAGGACGGGTCGGACGCGCTGGCAGAATGGGCGCCCTCCCCCGACGGCCGCTTCCTGCTCTATGCCGTGCAGGAGGCTGGAAGCGACTGGCGCACGCTCAAGGTTTTGGACGTCGCCACCGCCAGGCCGCTCGACGACGCGGTGCAATGGGTGAAATTCTCCCAGCTCGCCTGGGACGGACAGGGGCAGGGCTTCTTCTATTCCCGCTTCGCCGCGCCGCAGGATGGGGCCAGCTTTCAGTCCTCTACGGTCGGGCAGCAGCTTTATTATCACCGCCTCGGCACGTCGCAGGCACAGGACCAACTGATCTACGCCACCCCCGACCAACCCCGGCTCAGCCACATGGCGCAAGTGACCCAGGACGGCCGCTGGCTGATCATCAGCAGTTTCCAGGGCACCGATCCGCGCCGGGAGCTGCATCTGGCCGAACTGACCGGCGGCAAGGTGAAGATCCGATCGCTGGTCAAGGGCATCACCAATGACTGGCGGCTGATCGGCAGCCGGGGGCCGACGCTCTATTTCATCACCGATCAATATGCCGCGCATCTCCGCGTCGTCAGCATCGACGCCCGCTATCCCCGGCGCAGCGGCAAGCAGGTGGTGGCCGAACGCATGGATACGCTGGCCGGCGGATCGCTGGTGGGGGACCGGCTGATCCTCGCCTATCTGTCCGATGCGGAAACCGTGGCGGAGCTGGTCGACCTGAACGGGCGCAAGGTCAGCGACGTGCCGCTGCCCGGCATGGGCACGGCGGCAGGCTTTGGCGGGCGCGACGGCGACCCGGAAACCTTTTTCAGCTTTTCCGGCTTCACCACGCCGTCGAGCATCTATCGCTTCGACACCGCGACGCTGCGGTACGAGCTGTTCGCGCGGCCGGACCTGCCCTTCAACCCTGACGATTACGGCATCGAGCAGATCAGCTACCCGTCGAAAGACGGCACGATGATTCCGATGACGGTGATCCGCAAGAAGGCGCTGGCTCTCGCCAAGACCTCCGCGCCGACTATCCTTTACGGCTATGGCGGCTTCAACATCGCGCTGACGCCCGGCTATTCGGCCACCCGCATGGCCTGGCTGGAGCAGGGCGGTGTCTATGCCATCGCCAATCTGCGCGGCGGCGGGGAATTCGGCAAGGCGTGGCATGACGCGGGCCGCCTCGCCAACAAGCAGAATGTGTTCGACGACTTCATCGCGGCGGGCGAATATCTGAAGGCCAATGGCTATACAACGAAAGACGGCCTCGCGATCGAGGGCCGGTCCAATGGCGGCCTGCTGGTCGGGGCGGTGGTGAACCAGCGGCCCGACCTGTTCGCCGCCGCCCTGCCCGCAGTCGGGGTGATGGACATGCTGCGCTTCGACCGCTTCACCGCCGGACGCTATTGGATCGACGATTATGGATCGCCGGACCGGGAGGAGGATTTCCGCCTGCTCTATGCCTATTCGCCCTATCACAACATCATCGGCGGCAAGGATTATCCCGCGATCCTCGTCACCACCGGCGACACGGACGACCGGGTGGTCCCGGCGCACAGCTTCAAATATGCAGCGGCGCTTCAGGCGGCGGAGCTGGGGCCGAAACCGCGACTGATCCGGATCGATACCAAGGCCGGCCATGGCTCCGGCAAGCCGGTCGACAAACTGATCGACGAATATGCCGACAACTATGCCTTCGCCGCGCAGTTCACTGGGCTGCGGATACGCGACGAACCGAAATAGCCGTTCAGCCCCCTGACAGCCGGACAGGCATAGCACTCCTGCAAAACTGGTTGAGGGATGCGGGCCGATGAACAGGACAAGGTGGATGACGGGATCGCTGATGGCGCTGGCCCTGCTGACGGGCGGCGCGGCTTCGGCGCAGGCATTCCAGCCACGACAGGACTACCAGCAGCAACAGGACGACTTGTCCGACGAGGCGCAGCCGCCCGCCGACGAGCCTCAGACGCCCGAGGATCAGGCAAGCCCACCCCGCGCCGACGATGATTTTTCGGACGTCGTGGCGGCGGATCAGGAGCCCGCCCGTTCCGGCCCCCAATCCGATCGCTACGGCCGGCAGGACGATCCCGCCGCCACCCCGGCCGATCAGGCCAGCGAGGAAGCGATCACCCATTGCGCCCTCGCCGCCCGCGACGAAGCCGAACGCGACGGCGGTTATGCCGAAGTGCGCCAGGTGCAGGAACCGCGCGAAACCCGCGGCGGCTATGATGTGGAGGGAGATGTCGAGGTGCGCTCCGGCTGGCGAACGCAGGACGGCAGGTCGCAGCATTTCACCTGTTCGGTGCAGAACGGCCGGATCGCGGATGTCTATTTCCGCCGGGACCGCGCCGCGCGGTAACCGGCCTCAAAGGCTTGGCAGGGCGAGGCGGAGTCTCTAGGCGAGAAACTCGTCCAGGAGTTTTCTCGTGCCCGCCCGCATGCCCCATCGCCAAACCGCCGCGATCGCCTTCATATTGGTGACGGCGCTGCTCGACGTCATGTCGATGGGGATCATCATCCCGGTGCTGCCGCAGCTCATCGAAAGGCTCTCCGGCTCCAATGCGGCGGCGGGGATGTGGAACGGGCTGTTCGTCGCGCTCTGGGCGGCGATGCAGTTTCTCTGCTCGCCCGTGATCGGGTCGCTCTCCGACAGGTTCGGGCGGCGGCCGGTGATTCTGGTTTCGGTGGCCGGGCTGGCGCTTGATTTCCTGCTGATGGCGCTGGCGCCCAATCTCTGGTGGCTGGCGGTGGGGCGGATGCTGGCGGGGGTGACGTCCTCCAGCTTTACCTCGACCTTCGCCTATATGGCCGACATCACCCCGCCCGAAGGCCGGGCGCGGGGCTATGGCCTGATCGGGGCGGCGTTCAGCGGGGGCTTTGTCGCCGGACCGCTGCTGGGCGGGGTGCTGGGCGAGATTTCGCTGCGGGCGCCTTTCTGGGCGGCGGCGGGATTGTCGGGGCTGGCCTTTCTCTATGGATTGTTCGTGCTGCCGGAATCGCTTGGCGCGGACAGAAGGATGGATTTTTCGTGGAAGCGGGCCAATCCCTTTGGCGCGTTGCGACTGCTGCGGTCGCATCCGGAACTCTCCAGCCTGGCTGTCGTCAACTTCCTGCTTTATTTCGCGCATCACCTCTTCACCGCCGCGTTCGTGCTTTATGCGGGTGACCGCTACGGCTGGGGGGCGTGGCAGGTGGGGGCGCTGTTCGCGCTGATGGGCCTCATGGACATGGGCGTGCAAGGGGTGCTGGTCGGGCCGGTGGTGAAGCGGCTAGGCGATCGGACGACGATGGTGATCGGGCTTGGCTTCGGCGCGGTCGGGATATTGGCCATGGGGTTGGCGTCGACGGGCTGGCTGTTCGTCGCGGCGATGTTCCCCAATGCGCTCTGGGGACTGGCGATGCCGACCATCCAATCGCTGATGACGCAACACGTGTCGGAGTCCGAGCAGGGCCAGTTGCAGGGCGCGAACAACAGCGTCGGCTCGATCGCGGGCATAGTGTCGCCGCTGTTCTTCGGGGCGGTTTATTCGATGTCGGTGGGCGCCAAGCCGCTGCTGCCCTTCATCGGCAGCGCTTTCCTGATCGCCGCGGCGGTATTGGCGGGCGGCGCGCTGCTGGGATGGGCTGCGGGGCGGGCGCAGGACGCGGCTTCGCTGGACAAGGAAGCCCAAGCGCACTAACCGGGCGCGAATCCCTTCCACTGGACATATAAAGGCGATTCGATGACGCTGCCCCTTCAGGATTCCATCCTTATCGTGGACTTCGGCAGCCAGGTGACGCAGCTCATCGCGCGCCGCGTGCGCGAGGCGGGCGTCTATTCCGAGATCGCTCCGTTCAATAGCGCCGCCGAAGCTTTCGAGCGGCTTAAGCCCAAGGGCATCATCCTGTCCGGCGGCCCCTCCTCGGTGATGTGGGAGGATTCCCCTCGCGCCCCGCAGCATTTCTTCGAGGCGGGCATTCCGATCCTGGGCATCTGCTACGGCCAGCAGACGATGATGCAGCAGCTTGGCGGCAATGTCGAAGGCGGCGAAAGCGGCGAATTCGGCCGCGCCTTCATCGAGGTGAAGAAGGGCTGCGCGCTGTTCGACGGCCTTTGGACCGACGGCGAACGCCATCAGGTCTGGATGAGCCATGGCGACAAGGTGACGCAGCTTGCGCCGGGCTTCGAGGTCGTGGCGGTCAGCGAGGGCGCGCCCTATGCGATCACCGCCAATGAGGAAAAGCGCTTTTACGCGACGCAGTTCCACCCCGAGGTCGTCCACACCCCCGACGGCGCGAAGCTGCTCGCCAATTTCGTGCGCCATGTCTGCGGGCTGGCGGGCGACTGGACCATGGCGGAGTTCCGCGCGACCAAGATTGCCGACATCCGGGCGCAGGTCGGTGAAGGCCGGGTGATCTGCGGGCTTTCGGGCGGCGTCGACAGCGCCGTCGCCGCCGTGCTGATCCACGAAGCCATTGGCGATCAGCTGACCTGCGTGTTCGTCGACCATGGCCTGATGCGGCTGGGCGAGGCGGAGCAGGTGGTGAGCCTGTTCCGCGAGCATTATGGCATCAAGCTGGTCCATGTGAATGCCGAGGAGCGCTTTCTGGGCGGCCTTGCGGGCCTGACCGACCCGGAGAAGAAGCGCAAGTTCATCGGCGGCGAGTTCATCGCGGTGTTCGAGGAAGAGGCGAAGAAGATCGGCGGGGCGGACTTCTTGGCACAGGGCACGCTCTATCCCGACGTGATCGAATCGGTGTCCTTCACCGGCGGGCCGTCGGTGACGATCAAGTCGCACCACAATGTCGGCGGCCTGCCAGAGCGCATGAACATGAAGCTGGTCGAGCCGCTGCGCGAACTGTTCAAGGACGAAGTGCGCGTGCTGGGCCGCGAACTCGGCCTGCCTGAGATTTTCGTCGGGCGGCACCCCTTCCCCGGCCCCGGCCTTGCCATCCGCATTCCGGGCGAGGTGTCCAAGGACCGCTGCGACATCCTGCGCAAGGCGGACGCGGTCTATCTGGAGGAAATCCGCAACGCCGGGCTCTATGATGCGATCTGGCAGGCCTTTGCGGTGCTGCTACCGGTACGGACCGTGGGCGTGATGGGCGATCACCGCACCTATGACTCGGTTTGCGCGCTGCGGGCAGTGACGTCCACCGACGGCATGACGGCAGATATCTACCCCTTCGATGCCGCCTTCCTCAGCCGCGTGGCCACACGGATCATCAATGAGGTGAAGGGCATCAACCGCGTAGTTTACGATTATACGTCGAAGCCGCCGGGGACCATTGAGTGGGAGTAAATCGGATCAAATGACCGTCCGGGGGACGGTCATCCGATTTACTCGGCACCGCAAGGTGCCGCAGCCTTTACAGAACCAAAAGCCGCCTCAACCGGGCGGCTTTTTCTATGCCTCAAATCTCATAATCCGGCCGCCATTGCGGGCTCAGATAAGCCGGCTGCTGTTCCGCCAGATCGGGCTGGCGCTGGCGCATTTCGCCATAGAGCCGCTTGACCGTGGCGCTGCCGGTGCGGGTGAAGAAGGCTGGCACCAGCCCGTGGACCATGCAGGCGAACCCCGCCCGCACCATCAGGAAACCGAAGCGCGTCGCCACTTGAAAATGCTGGCCGTAGCTTTCGTTCACGTCTCTGGGATGTTGCAGGAACAGGCGGTCGATCATCTTTGCTCGCTCGTGACGATGGGAAAGGCGGCATAATAATGCATCGGAAGGCGGAAGGAGAGAGCCGATCGCATGCAACTTGACCCCTCGCCCCAAAAACCGGCATGTCGACCGGCATGAGCGCTCGCGATCCTCTCGGCCATCCCGTCTATCGGAACATGCCCACCACCATCTTCGAAAAAATGTCGGCCCGCGCCAGGGAAACCGGCGCGATCAATCTGGGGCAGGGCTTTCCCGACGCCCAGGGACCGGAGGAGATCCTGCGTGCCGCCGCCGATGCGCTGCTAACCCGATCCAACCAATATCCGCCCATGGCGGGCATTGCCGAACTGCGCGAGGCGGTGGCGGCGCATTATGCGCGGCATCAAGACCTCGACCTCACGGCGCAGGAGGTTATCGTCACCTCCGGCGCGACCGAGGCGATCGCCGCCAGCCTGCTCGCGCTGGTCCGGCCGGGCGACGAAGTGCTGGTGCTGGCGCCGCTTTACGACGCCTATCTGCCGCTGATCGAGCGCGCCGGCGGCGTAGCGCGCGTCCTTCGCCTTACCCCGCCCGACTGGCGGATCGGGCGTGACGCGCTGGAGGCCGCCGTTACCGGAAACACCCGCTTCCTGCTGATGAACAATCCGGTGAACCCCACCGGCATCGCCCTGCGCGACGAAGAACTGGCGCTGCTGGCGGCGTTTTGCGTGGAGCATGACCTGATCGCAATCTGCGATGAGGTGTGGGAGCATGTCACCTTCGATGGCATCGCGCACAAGCCACTGATCGGCTTCCCCGGCATGCGGGAACGGACGGTGAAGATCGGATCGGCGGGGAAGATCTTCTCGCTCACGGGCTGGAAGGTCGGCTGGATGTGCGCCGCGCCGCCCATCGCCACCCTGTTGGCGCGGGCGCATCAGTTCGTCACCTTCACCACCCCGCCCAACCTGCAATGGGCGGTGGCCGAGGGGTTGGCGAAGCCGGAGGGCTGGTTCGCCGCCATGCGCGAGGGATATCAGGCGTCGCGCGACCGTCTGGCGGAGGGGCTGCGTGGGGCGGGCTATGCCGTCAATTCCAGCGCCGCCACCTGGTTCGTGACCATAGACCTGCCCGCTTCGGGCATCGCCATGGACGACGTCACCTTCTGCGAGCGGATCATCGATGAAGCCGGCGTCGCGGCGATCCCGATTTCCGCCTTCTACCCCGCCGATCCGGTGACGCACCTCGTCCGCCTCTGCTTTTCCAAGGCGGACGAGGTTCTGGATCAGGCGGTGGCGCGATTGGCGGCGTTCCGCTCGTCCTTGGCCTGAGCGCGCCGCAGGAGCGCTGCGCCGAGGACCAGCATCGCGATCAGCAGCAGGCTCTGCGCGGCGAGCATGACGCTGGGCGTCAGGGCATCCAGCACCGCCACCTTCTGGAATACCTGCGCCACCAGCACGAACAGGTTAAGCCACAGCGCCACGGTCGCGCTGATCGCATAGGCCGCCCGTGCCCAGCTTGCGCGATCAAGGGCGAAGAGCGCGACGAAGGCCACCACCAGATCGACGGTCGAGATCGCCCCCACCCCGATCGCGGGCGTGAAGCCGTGGAAGGGGAAAAGGAAGCCGGTGAGGCTGGTGAGCAGCGTCGTCACCAGAAACACCGCCTGCGTGCGCGGCACCCACCAGCCTCGCGCCATGGCCGGGAGAGCGACGAGGCCGCTCACGATGCCGATCAGGCTGATGCCGACATGCAGCGCGATGAACTGCGGCAGGGGGATGAGATCGAGGATCATGACATGCCTCCTTTTTAAAACTGCCGCTCTCCTCCCCGTCATTCCCGCTTTTGGGGGGAATGACGGGCAGGAGAGGTGACGACATATTACTCCACTGCTTGCGTAATCCCATAGCGGGGCGCCGCATGGGCGAGCGACAGATTGGGCCGCAACGCCGCCCGGGCGGCCAGATAGGCGTCGAGTTGCGCATTGTCGGGCAGGGCGGGAATGGTGATCGGCTCGCCCATGTCGAAACCGGCGAGCGCGGCATCCACCATCTCGCCCGCTTCCATCACCATGGACGGCGGAAAGTTGGCGAGTTGCTCGTCGCTCCAGATCGCGGTCCGCGTGATTCCGGGCAGCACCGCCTGCACGCGCACGCCCTTGGACCCCAATTGCGCCTGGAGGGCTTCGGTGAAGGCCAGCACGAACGCCTTGGTCGCGGGATAGACGGCACTGAAGCTCTCCGGCATCAGCGCCGTGACCGAGGTGATGTTGATGATCGCCCCCGCTCCCTTTTTCGCGAGGCGCGGCGCGATGGCGGAGGAGAGCCGCGTCACCGCCAGCACGTTGAGGTCGATCATGCCGGTCAGATGGGCGGGATCGGTGTCGACGAAGCTGCTCTCGCCCGCGATCCCGGCATTGTTGACGAGGCCGGTGATGCTGTCGTCATCGCGCAGCCGGGCTTCGATCCGGGCGAGGTCTTCTGGGTCAGCGAGATCGGCCGCCAGCACCTCGACATGCACGCCGGTTTGGGCGTGCAGTTGGTTGGCGAGATCGGCAAGCTTGTCCACGCGCCGGGCGACGAGGATCAGATTGGCGCCGCGCCGGGCGATCCGGTCGGCATAGATCGCGCCGATCCCGTCCGAGGCGCCGGTGATGAGGAATGTTTCCTGAGCCATGGTCGTTTCCTTGCAGTAAGCACAGCGTCGGGGGCGCGAAGTCCCCCTTCGCGGTTCAGCCGTTGATGAAATCCAGCAGGTCGGCGTTGAACCGATCCTGATGCGTCTGCGTCAGTCCATGATCCGCCCCTTCATACACCTTCAGCACAGCATGGGACACGATCTTGACGGTGGAGAGGGCCGAAGCGCCGATCGGCACGATCTGGTCGTCGCCGCCGTGCAGAACGAGCGTCGGCACATCGACCTTCTTCAGATCGGCGGTGAAGTCGCTTTCCGAAAAGGCGCGGATGCTGTCGAGCTGGCCCTTCAAGCCGCCCGCCATGCCCTGCCGCCAGAATTCTTCGCGAAGGCCTTCGGAGATCGCCGCGCCTTTCCGGTTATAGCCGTAAAAGGGGATGGTGAGATCCTTGAAGAACTGGCTGCGATTGTCGAACGTGCCTTTGCGGATACCGTCGAACACCTCGATCGGCAGGCCGCCGGGATTGGCTTCGGTCTTCAGCATCAGCGGCGGGACAGCGCCGATCAGCGCCAGCTTTGCGGCGCGGCTGGTGCCATGGCGGCCGACATAGCGGGTGACTTCGCCGCCGCCGGTCGAATGGCCGACCAATATGACGTCATGCAGGTCCAGCGTCTCGATCAGATCGGCCAGATCGTCAGCATAGCCATCCATATTGTTATTGTCCCACACCTGGTCCGAACGACCATGGCTGCGGCGGTCATGGGCGATGGCACGAAAGCCCTGATTGGCGAAGAAGACGAGCTGCGCGTCCCAGGCATCGGCGCTCAGCGGCCAGCCATGGGAGAAGATGATCGGCTGTCCGTCGCGCGGTCCCCAATCCTTATAGAAGATGCGGGTGCCGTCCTTGGCGGTGATGAAATGGCTCATGATGACTTCCCTTCCGATGAAGGGCGCTTCCGACGCCCTGTGCTTGCGGAAATAGGAGAAGCGGCTCATGGTCAGAATTGGCGGACCCGACATTAAACGGGCCGATTCCGACATGAGGGCGTCGATGATGGCTGACACGATGCTTCCCAGGGCGGAGGTCGGGATACTGCTTTATCCCGGTTGCCAGATGGCGATGGTCCATGGCGTGACCGACCTGCTGACGATCGCCGGGCATTTTTCGGCCGAGCATGGCGGCCCGGTCTTGCGGGTCAGCCATTGGGAACGGGACGAGGAGCACGGCTTCACGCGCAGCTATGACACGCATGAGGCCGAAGCCTTGGGCGGCACGCCCGAGATCCTGCTGATCCCGGGGCGCCTCACCGGCCCGCCGGATGCGGAGGAATCGGCACCCTATGCGCGCTGGCTGCTCGACCGCCATGCGCAGGGGGCGACGCTCGCGTCCAATTGCGGCGGCGCCTTCATGCTGGCCGCCACGGGGTTGCTGAATGGGCGGCCGGCGACGACGCACTGGCTGTTCGCGGACCGCTTTCGCGAACGCTTTCCCAAAGTGCGGCTCGACAGCGACCGGATGGTGATCGACGATGGCGACATCATCACGGCGGGCGGGCTGATGGCCTGGACCGATCTGGGCCTGCGGCTGGTCGACCGGCTGCTGGGGCCGACGGTGATGCTGGATACGGGAAAATTCCTGCTGGTCGATCCGGCAGGCCGCGAGCAGCGCCATTATGCCCGCTTCGTGCCGCGCCTCACCCATGGCGACGAGCCGATATTGAAGGTCCAGCACTGGTTGCAGGCGCGGGAGGCCAAAGTGGTCAGCGTCGGGGAAATGGCCGGGCAAGTGGGCATGGAAGAACGCACCTTCCAGCGCCGTTTCAAGGCCGCGACCGGCATGACCCCGATCGAATATGCCCAGCATCTGCGGATCGCCAAGGCACGCGAGCTTCTGGAATTCACCCGGCGCACGGTCGACCAGATCGCCTGGAGCGTCGGCTATGAGGACGCCGCCGCCTTCCGCAAGCTGTTCCACCGGTTGGTCGGCCTGTCGCCCGGTGATTATCGCCAGCGCTTCGCGGTGCCCCATGCGCAGGCTGTCAGCGCTAGGGCGGCATGAGGAGGCTTGCGGCAATGACGTCACGTCGCTAGGTTCACCTTTCGTTCCATAAAGGGGTATATATGGACAGCCTGGCCGTCATTCTTGTTGTTGTAGCCCTGGTCGCCGGGCTGGGGATCGGCTGGCTGTTGCGGGGCAAGTCCGTGACGCCACTTGTGGCGGAAAAGGCCGATCTGGCGGGCAAGCTCGACATGGCGGCGACCCAGCGCAACGCGGCGCTTCAGGAACTGGTGGTGGCGCAGGAGCGCGCGGCGCAGGCGGCGGATCTGGCGCAAAGGCTGGATGCGGAGCGATCGGCGCGGGAACTGGTGGCGCGGGAGCTGGCGGCGCTGCAATCCGACACACAAGCGCGGGCGGAAGCGTTCGAGGCGCAGATCGCTGCGCTCAAGGACGCCAAGGAGCAGCTTTCGGCCCAGTTCAGCGAGATTGGCGGCAAGCTGCTGCACCAGGCGCAGAGCCATTTCCTCGAACGCGCCGACCAGCGCATGGCGCAGGCACATGAGAAGAGCGAGGCGCAGCTCAAGCAGTTGCTGCATCCAGTCAATGAGACGATCCAGCGCTACGACCAGAAGATCACCCAGATCGAGCAGCAGCGTACCGAGGCCTATGGCATATTGCGCGGCGAGATCGAATCGATGAAGACCGGGCAGGAGGCGGTGCGCGCCGAAGCACAGCGTCTGGTCGATTCGCTGCGCCATGCCCCCAAGGCGCGCGGGCGGTGGGGCGAGCAGCAGTTGCGCAACGTCCTCGAAACCTGCGGCCTTTCCGAATATGTCGATTTCCATACCGAGGTCAGCGTGGAGGGCGAGGATGGCCGCCTGCGCCCCGACGCGATCCTGCGGGTGCCGGGCGGGCGGGCGCTGGTGATTGACGCCAAGGTGTCATTGAACGCCTATCAGGACGCCTATGGGGCGGAGGGCGACGAGGAGAAGAAGCGTTTCCTGTCCGCCCATGCCGCCGCGATGCGCGCCCATGTCGAGACGCTGGGGCGGAAAAGCTATGCCGACCAGTTCGAGGACGCGCCCGACTATGTGATCATGTTCGTGCCGGGCGAACATTTCCTCTCCGCGGCGCTGGAGCATGATCCGCAGCTTTGGGACCATGCCTTCGGCAAACGCGTGCTGCTGGCCACGCCGACCAACCTCATTGCCATCGCCCGAACCGTGGCGGCGGTCTGGCGTCAGGAGAAGATGGCGGACGAGGCCAAGCGAATCGGCATGCTCGGTAAGGAACTTTATGAACGACTGGCGGCGGCGGCGGGCTCGCTCAAGAAGCTTGGCAACCGGCTCACTGGGGCGGTGGCGGATTATAACAGCTTCGTGGGAAGCTTCGAAGGCCGCGTGCTAGTGACGGGACGCAAGCTGCGCGACCTCAATATCGAAACCGGTGGCAAGGAACTGGAAGAACTGGAGCCGGTGGAGGCGCTGGTCCGGGAGCCGGTGTCGGCGGAAGCCGTGCGGGCGTTGCCGGAGGCTCTGCCGAATGCGGCGGAATAGGACAGACAGGCTCGATCAAATATTAGGAAGCTAATTATACTTCCGGTCCATTCCATCTCCCAGCGTTGCATCAAGCGGTTAGGTCAGGAGATGGATCCCCGCCTTCGCGGGGATGACGAACTTCGAAAATGTCCGGAAAGACCAAAACCCGCCTTCCATTTCGCTAATCCGGCGAGAACCATAGATGAATGGCACGCAACCCAGCCTCCCAAAGCCCGGCCTTTGTCGAGACTACGACAATCAGCTTAGCTCGCTAAACATCTATCCACTTGCGCAGGAGATTTGCTCCGAACTCCGCCAACTGGCATGGGCGAATCATGAAACGCATCGGCCTTCTCGGCGGCTCCTTCAATCCAGCGCATGGCGGGCATCGGGCCATTTCCCTGTTCGCGATGGACGCGCTGAAGCTCGATGAAGTCTGGTGGCTGGTGTCTCCCGGAAATCCGCTGAAGCCCAAATCCGGAATGGCGCCCCTCCCCGCACGCCTCGCCCACGCGCAAAAAGTTGCGCGGCGCAACCCTATCCGCCCCACAGCGATCGAAGCGCAGCTTCGCACTCGCTATACCGTCGACACACTGAAATCGCTTCAGAGCCGCTATCCCCGGCACCGCTTTATTTGGCTGATGGGCGCCGACAATCTTGCCCAGTTCGGCCAATGGAAGGACTGGCGCGGCATAGCCCGGATTATGCCCATTGCCGTAATCGCCCGGCCCGGCTATGATGAGGTCGCCCGTGGTTCATCGGCCATGAGCTGGCTGCGGCGCTTCGTCCGGCCCGCACGCCAGAGTGCAGCATGGACGGATTGGAGACCGCCGGCGCTTGTGCTTCTGCGCTTTCGCCCTGATCCAAGATCGGCGACCCTGCTGCGGCAGGCAGACCCCCTCTGGCATCGCGAATATGAACAGAAACGCGTGCGCGACCCGCTCACGCGCCGGTTGATTGTCTAGAATGGAGCCCGTTTGACCAGACCGCATCCCGCCAACGACACGGCCCAGAGCGCCGACAGCGTTGCCGCCCTGCATGACCTTGTCCTCAAGTCGCTTGACGACGACCAGGCGCAGGAAACCATTTCCATCCCCCTCGAAGGCAAGAGCAGCATCGCTGATCATATGGTGATCGCGAGCGGGCGCTCGTCGCGTCAGGTCGCGTCGATGGCGCAGAAGCTGGCCGAGCGGATCAAGCAGGCCACCGGGCGGTCCGCCCGCGTCGAAGGTCTGCCTGTGGCCGACTGGGTGCTGATCGATGCCGGCGACGTGATCGTCCACCTGTTCAGGCCGGAGGTGCGCAGCTTCTACAATCTGGAGCGGATGTGGGGTTTTGTCGACGCGCCGGTGGCGGGAACGGCCTGATCCACCCTTCGACAAGCGCGCGTTGAGCCATTAGGGGGAGGACATGCTCCTCCATATCATCGCGCGCGGAAAGATCGGGCGCTCGCCCGAGGCGGAATTGGTCGACCGCTATGCCAAGCGGCTGACCATGCCGTTCAAGATCACCGAACTGCCGGATCGGGGCGGCAAGCTGCCTCCCGCCCCGCCGGCTTGCGTGACGGTGATGCTGGACGAGAAGGGCCGCCAGCTTAACTCCATGGATTTCGCCAAGCGGATCGAAGGCTGGCGCGATTCCGGAAAGCGGGAATGCCGCTTCCTGATCGGCGCGGCGGATGGCTTCGACGATGCGGAACGCGACAATGCCGACCTGCTGATCGCTTTCGGCGCTATGACCTGGCCCCATATGATGGCCCGCGCCATGCTGGCCGAGCAATTGTGGCGCGCCTGCTCGATCCTGGCCGGGCATCCATACCACAGGGAAGGATAGAGGCGCTTTCCTTCTATCGGAACAGGGCTTAGTTAGGCCCAGTCGGTCCCGAACCCGGAACCGGCAGGGGGCAAAGGTGAAACGGACGGCGATCATCGCGGCATTGCTCGCTGGGGCGGCGGCCCTCGCGTCCTCGCGCCTGCCCGCCGCCGATGGCCAAGCCATCATCATGCCTGGCACCGGCGGCACCAGCCTTGGCGAAGGACAATCCGCCCTCAAGACCGCGCGCCGCCAGTCGGATGAGGCCCGCGACCGCTCCGAACGGCTCGAACGGCAAGCCGCAATGGCCCGCGACGAAGCCGACCAGGCCCGCCGCCGCGCCGCCGCCATGGCCGCCCGCATCCAGCAGGCAGAAGCCGACATCCAGGCCGCCCAGGCCCGCATCGCCATCATCGCCCGGCTTCAGCGCGCCCAGGCCGCCCGCCTCGCCGCGAAACAAGAGCCCGTCGTCCGGCTGACCGCCGCCTTGCAAATGATGGCGCAACGACCGCTGGCTCTCGCCCTGGTCCAGCCCGGATCGATCAGCGACGCCATCCATATGCGCGCCGTGCTGGGCCAGGTACTGCCCGTCATCCGCGAACGCACCGCCGGGTTGCGCGCAGAACTGGACCGCAGCCATGCCCTGCGCGCAACGGCAGAACAGGCAGCGGATTCGCTCGCGCAGAGCCAGCAGGATCTGAAGCAGCGCCAAGCCGCGCTCCAGACGCTGGAAGCGCAAAAGCGGCTCGCCGCGCAGGATTACCGGGCCAATGCCGATCTGGAAAGCGATCGCGCCCTGGCGCTGGGCGAGCGCGCGCGCGATATCGTCGACCTGATGGACAAGCTGGAGGAAGCGGGCGACCTGCGCGACCGATTGGCGGCCTTGCCCGGCCCCTTGCCGCGCCCCGCCCGGCCCGACCAGGCCCGCGCCCCCGCGCCCCAACGCCCACGCGGCCTTGGCGCGGCGCCGCCCTATCGCCTGCCAGTCGTCGGACAGTTGGTGACGGGCATGGGCGAGGTGTCCGAAAGCGGCGTCCGCTCGCGGGGGCTTACCATCGCCACCCGGCCGGAGGCTCTGGCGGTGGCGCCGACCGCGGGGCGCATCGTCTTTGCCGGGCCGTATCGCGGCTATGGGCAGATCGTGATCATCGACCATGGGGGCGGCTGGACGACGCTGATCACCGGCCTGCTGCGCCTCAACGCGGCGGTGGGGGACAGCGTGCGGCAAGGCGATCCGATCGGCAATGCGGGACCGGGGCGGCCGAGCATCACCGTCGAATTGCGGCGCAACGGGCGGCCGGTCGACATCGTGCCGCTGGTAGGTTTGGGCTGATGATGGGCGAGTTCGGATTTAGGTGGAGGGTGGACATTGATGTTCGCCTTGGTTGAACCGTGCTCCTGCGAAGGCAGGAGCCCAGTCTTGCCCTCTGTGGATTATCGGACCGTCTGAACTGGGCTCCTGCTTTCGCAGGAGCGCGGCGCGCTTAACGGCAGCAAATGGCCATCTGCAGTCCTCATTCCATCCATCAAAGGAACGGAGGATAGCCGCAAGCCGTCATTGGGGCCGCGCGTGCGGCTTGCCTTCTTGCCTGATCTATCCTAGATGCCCGTGCGTCATCTGGGGAGTAGCCAGCCGTTCCGCATAAGGAGCGGGCCGTTCGTCAACATATTTGGCCGAGAGGTCATGGCGGGCGGGACGCGAGGGATGCAAATCTTTCGCATCGGGCGAGACCAATGGCATCGCCTTCCCCATCCGGCCGGGTGGGGGGAGGTGGTGACATTGTGTCCTTCATCCTTCGCCCGGCCCGGACAAATCCCCTATGGAAGCAATTTTCACCTCCACCACTCTCGTCGCGCTCGCGGAAATGGGCGACAAGACGCAATTGCTGGCGATGTTGCTCGCCACCCGGTTCCGCAAGCCGGTGCCGATCATCCTGGGCATCCTCTTCGCGACGCTCGCCAACCATTTCCTCGCTGCGCTGGTCGGCCATTCCATCGCCGGCGTGCTGACCCAGCCCTGGTTCCGCTATGCCGTCGCGGCGAGTTTCATCGGCATGGCCGCCTGGACGCTGATCCCCGACAAGTTCGACGAGGACGAGCCGCTGAAGGCCCCTTCCGGGGCAGGCGTGTTCATGACCACGCTTATCGCCTTCTTCCTGGTCGAGATGGGCGACAAGACGCAGGTGGCGACCGTGATGCTGGGCGCGCGGTTCGACAATATCTTTGCCGTCACCGCCGGAACGACTCTGGGCATGATGATCGCCAATGTGCCTGCCGTGCTGTTCGGGGACGTGCTGGCGAAAAAGGTGCCGATGCGCGCGCTTCAGATCGGCGCCGCTCTGCTGTTCCTGGGCCTTGGCCTGTGGATGATTGCTGATTTGCAGGGCTGGATCGGGTAAACCCCGGTAAACCAGTTGTCAGCGGGCAGCGGCTGTTGCAAGGGGATGCGCACCCCTATCAAAAACAGGCATGGGACGCGTGATGAAGGACAGTCTGGTTACGGTGTTCGGCGGCGGCGGCTTTCTGGGCCGACAGGTCGCACAGGCGCTGATGGCGCGCGGCGCGCGGGTGCGCGTGGCGCAGCGCGATCTGGCAACCGCCCTGCGCGTCAAGCCGCTGGGCGGCCTGGGCCAGACCCAGTTCGTCGCGGCGGACATCCGCAAGCCCGAAAGCGTCGCCCGCGCCATCGCCGGCAGCGATATCGTCATCAATCTGGTCGGCGTTCTCTCCGGCGATTTCGAAGGATCGCATCACGACGGCGCGGCCCATGTCGCCAAGGCGGCGGCGGATGCGGGCGTCAAGGCGCTGGTGCATATCTCCGCGATCGGCGCTGACGCGCAAAGCCCGTCCGCCTATGGCCGGTCGAAGGCCGCGGGCGAAGCGGCGGTCAAGGCCGCCTTCCCCAACGCCACCATCATCCGCCCGTCGATCATCTTCGGACCGGAGGACCAGTTCCTCAACCGCTTTGCAGAGATCATCCGCCTTGCCCCGGTCGTGCCGGTGATCGGCGCGAACACCAAATTCCAGCCCGTCTATGTCGCGGACGTAGCGCAGGCCATCGCCAATGCCGCCGAAAAGCCGGGCGCCCATGGCGGCAAGACCTATGATTTGGGCGGGCCGCAGACCTATTCGATGCTGGAACTCAACGCCTGGATCGCCAAGGCCATCGGCCGGAAGCGCAGCCTGTGCGCGGTTCCCGCTTCGCTCGCCTCGCTGCTGGCGATGCTGCCGGGCGGGCCGATCACACGGGACCAATTGGCGATGCTGGGCAAGGACAATGTCGTCGCAGAGGATGCGAACGGGTTGGCCGATCTGGGCGTCGCGGCCACGCCGATGCCGGCCGTCGCGGAAAAATGGCTGGTCCGCTATCGCAAGCATGGTCGCTTTGCCGGGCGGGTTCAGGCCTGATCGGGCAAAGCCGATCAGCCGGACCGACATCGGACCGCGACAGGCCGCCTTGCGCGCGCCTTTCGCTTTTGCACAATAGATATCACGCCTTCGCGTCCTCTCCCGTCTGGGGGAGGGCTTCTTCCCGTTCGCCCTACAAGGATCCGATCCACCCATGGACCTGCATTATCTGACAGTCATCCTGCTTGGCATTGTCGAGGGGCTGACCGAGTTTCTGCCTGTTTCCTCGACCGGCCATCTGATCCTGGCGAGTGAGTTGCTGGGTTATGATTCGTCCACTTGGGCGATGTTCAATGTCATCATCCAATTGGGCGCGATCCTGGCGGTGGTGGTGCTTTACTGGCGGACTTTCTGGGCGGTCGGCATGGGGCTGTTGCGCAACGATCCGACGAGCTGGCGCTTCCTTCGCAATCTGCTGGTCGCGTTCATCCCGGCGGCGGTGATCGGCCTTGCCCTGCACAAATATATCGAGCAACTGCTGGGCGCGCCGAAGGTCGTCGCCTGGGCGCTGATCGTCGGCGGCATCGCGATCCTGGCGATCGAGCGGATGGTGAAGGAAAACCGCTTCCACGGTATAGCCGACATCCCTTTCGTCCGGGTGATCGGCATCGGCCTGATCCAGTGCCTTGCCATGATCCCGGGCATCAGCCGGTCGGGCGCGACGATCATGGGCGCGCTGACGCTGGGGGTCGAGCGGCGCACGGCGGCGGAGTTCAGCTTCTTCCTCGCCATTCCGACCATGTTGGGCGCGACCACGCTGGAACTGCTGAAAAATGGCGACAAGCTGACCTCCGCCACGGTCGGATGGGACAGCATTGCCTTGGGCTTTATCGTATCCTTCATCGTCGCGGTGCTGGTGATCAAATGGTTCGTGGGCCTGGTGTCGCGGCACGGCTTCACCCCCTTCGCCTGGTATCGAATCATTGCGGGAATCACTGCATTGGTGTGGCTCTCCCTACGATAAGGCCGAATCGGACCTAATACGCGCAAGATTATTTCGCCATTTCTTCGCTTCTGCGGAAAACGAGTATAAATTAGGACATATAAGCTGACATAAATTGCAGAATCCACGTGACTCTGCGGGTTTTTCTGCTATGGGCACCCTGCAAATTCATTCTAGGGACTCACCATGGCTGACAATCCAATGCTGAAATTCGTGGGAACGGGCCAAGCCTATCCCGAGAAGCGTTCGGCCGACGATCGCGCCGACGACTTCCTCGAAATCAGTCGCAGCTTCATCTTGGACAAGGCGGAAGAACAGGCGTCGCGCTGCTCGCAATGCGGCGTGCCCTATTGCTCGACCCATTGCCCGCTGCACAACCATATCCCCGACTGGCTGCGCCTGACAGCCGAGGGGCGGTTGCGCGAGGCCTATGAGCTGTCGAACCTGACCAGCACCATGCCGGAAATCTGCGGCCGCATCTGCCCGCAGGATCGCCTGTGCGAAGGCAATTGCGTCATTGAATTTTCGGGCCACGGTTCCGTCACCATCGGCTCGGTGGAAAAGTTCATCACCGACACCGCCTGGAAGGAAGGCTGGGTCGAACCGCTGGCGCCAGGCGCAGCGACCGGCCAGTCGGTCGGCGTCATCGGCGCGGGTCCGGCGGGGCTGACCACAGCGGAATATCTGCGGGTCGCGGGCTATGAAGTGCATGTCTACGACCGTCATGATCGCGCAGGCGGCCTGCTGACCTATGGCATCCCCGGCTTCAAGCTGGAGAAGGACGTCGTCATGCGCCGCATCCAGCGCCTCAAGGACGGCGGCATCACCTTCCATGAAAGCTTCGAGGTCGGCCGCGACGCTACGATGGAGGAACTGCGCAGCCGCCACGATGCGGTGCTGATCGCCACCGGCGTCTACAAGCCCCGCGACATCAAGGCGCCGGGCGTCGGCGCGCCGGGCGTGGTCAAGGCGCTCGACTTCCTGATCGCCTCCAACAAGGCCGGTTTCGGTGACGCCGTGCCGGAGCATGAGGATGGCTCGCTGCACGCCAATGGCAAGAAGGTCGTCGTCATCGGCGGCGGCGACACGGCGATGGACTGTGTCCGCACCGCCGTCCGTCAGGGCGCGACTTCGGTCAAGTGCCTCTACCGCCGCGACCGCGACAATATGCCCGGCTCGCAGCGCGAAGTCGCCAATGCCGAGGAAGAGGGCGTGGAGTTCGTCTGGCTCTCCGCCCCCATCGCCTTCGAAGGCACGGAGCATGTCACCGGCGTCAAGGTCACCAAGATGCGCCTCGGCCAGCCCGACGCATCGGGCCGCCGCGCGCCGGAAGCCGATCCGGGCACGGAGCACACGCTGGAGGCCGATCTCGTGATCAAGGCGCTGGGCTATGATCCGGAAGAACTGCCCAAGCTGTTCGGCGCGGAGGATCTGTCGGTCACCCGCTGGGGCACGCTGCGCGTCGATCACAAAACGATGATGACCAGCATGGACGGCGTGTTCGCCGCTGGCGACATCGTGCGCGGCGCTTCGCTGGTGGTCTGGGCGATCCGCGACGGCCGCGACGTGACCGAGCATATGCACCGCTATCTCAAGGCAAAGGCCAAGGCCTCTGCCGGGGAAAGGCAAGCCGCTTAAGCCATTTCAGCCCGTTCGGTTCGAGCTTGTCGAGAACGTGGCGTGAGATTTGAGACAGGCTCGAACCGACGGATTTGACGAGGAGGCATTCATGGCCAACACCCCCTATATGGCGAGCCCCGAAGAGCGTGCGCGCCTTGCCGCTGAGGGCATGTATCATCCCGAGATGGAAGGCGATGCCTGCGGCGTCGGCCTGGTCGCCGCGACGGATGGCCGCCCGAGCCGCCGTGTGGTCGCCAGCGCGATCGACGCGCTGAAGGCGGTATGGCACCGTGGCGCGGTCGATGCCGACGGCAAGACCGGCGACGGCGCGGGCATCCATGTCGACCTGCCGGTGCGCTTCTTCGACGATGCGATCGCGGATTCGGGCCACAAGCCGCTGCCCAACCGGCTCGCCGTCGGCATGATCTTCCTGCCGCGCACCGACCTGTCGGCGCAGGAAACCTGTCGCACCATCGTCGAGGCCGAGATCATCGACGCGGGCTACACCATCTATGGCTGGCGCCAGGTGCCCGTCGACGTCTCCGTCATCGGGGAGAAGGCGCAGCGCACCCGTCCCGAGATCGAACAGATCATGATCGCCGGGCCGATGCCGGAGGAGCGCGATCAGGCCGAGTTCGAAAAAGACCTCTACCTCATCCGCCGCCGGATCGAGAAGCAGGTCATCGCCGCGCAGATCCAGGACTTCTACGTCTGCTCGCTGTCGTGCCGCTCGATCATCTACAAGGGCCTGTTCCTCGCGGAATCGCTGTCGGTCTTCTATCCCGACCTTCAGGACGAGCGGTTCGAGAGCCGCGTTGCGATCTTCCACCAGCGCTATTCGACCAACACCTTCCCGCAATGGTGGCTGGCCCAGCCCTTCCGCACGCTCGCGCATAATGGCGAGATCAACACGATCCGCGGCAACAAGAACTGGATGAAGAGCCACGAGATCAAAATGGCTTCGCTCGCCTTCGGTGAGCAGTCGGAGGACATCAAGCCCGTGATCCCGGCGGGCGCGTCCGATACCGCCGCGCTTGACGCCGTGTTCGAGGCGATCTGCCGTTCGGGCCGCGATGCGCCGACCGCCAAGCTGATGTTGGTGCCCGAAGCCTATCAGTCGGCCAGCCCCGAACTGCCGCAGTCCCATTCGGACATGTACGAATATCTCGCCTCCGTGATGGAGCCGTGGGACGGTCCCGCCGCGCTGGCGATGACCGACGGCCGCTGGGTCGTGGCGGGCGTCGACCGCAACGCGCTGCGCCCGCTGCGCTATACGCTGACCGGCGACAATCTGCTGATCGTGGGTTCGGAAACCGGCATGGTCGTGGTGCCCGAAACCACCATCGTGCGGAAGGGCCGCATGGGTCCGGGCCAGATGATCGCCGTCGACCTGCAGGAAGGCGTGATCTTCGATGACAAGGAGATCAAGGACCAGATCGCGGGGGAGCGCCCCTATGGCGAGCTGATCAAGGACTTCATGACGGTCAACGATCTGGCCGACGCGCCGAGCGCGCTGCGTAGCTGGGACAAGGCCGAACTGACCCGCCGTCAGGTCGCCGCCAACATGACGCTGGAGGATATGGAGCTGATCCTCGCCCCGATGGTCGAGGATGCGAAGGAAGCCGTCGGCTCGATGGGCGACGACACGCCGCTCGCGGTCATTTCCGACAAGCCGCGCACGGTCAGCCATTTCTTCCGCCAGAATTTCAGCCAGGTCACCAACCCGCCGATCGATCCGCTGCGGGAGCGGTATGTCATGAGCCTGAAGACGCGCTTCTCCAACCTGCACAACATATTGGAGCATGACGCGCAGAACAGCCATGTGCTGGTGCTGGATTCGCCGGTGCTGACCTCGTCCGAATGGGCGAAGCTCCAAGGGCATTTCGGCCCGGCCGTGGCCGAGATCGACTGCACCTTCCCGGCCGAAGGTAACCAGGAGCAGCTCCGCGCCGCCATCGCCCGCATCCGGGAGGAAGCGGAACAGGCCGTGCGCGAGGGCCGCACCGAAATCTTCCTGACCGACGAGCATCTTAATTCTGATAAGATCGCCATTGCCGGGGTGCTGGCGGCGGCGGCTGTGCATACCCATCTCGTCCGCAAGGGGCTGCGCAGCTACGCGTCGATCAACGTGCGCTGTGCCGAAGCGCTCGACACCCATTATTTCGCGGTGCTGATCGGCGTCGGCGCGACCACGGTGAACGCCTATCTGGCCGAGGCCAGCATTGCCGACCGCCATGCACGCGGGCTGTTCGGTGACCTGTCGCTCGACCAGTGCTTCGAACGCTATCGCATCGCCATCAACGAAGGCCTGCTGAAGATCATGTCCAAAATGGGCATCGCGGTCATCAGCTCCTATCGCGGCGGCTATAATTTCGAAGCCGTTGGTCTGTCCCGCGCGCTGGTCAACGATCTCTTCCCCGGCATGCCCGCGAAGATTTCCGGCGAAGGCTATGCTTCGCTTCACTATAGCGCGAAGCTGCGGCACGACACCGCCTATGATAGCGCCGTAGTGCGTCTGCCGGTCGGCGGCTTCTACCGTCAGCGCAATGGTGGCGAGACCCACGCCTATTCGGCGCAACTCATGCACCTGTTGCAGACCTCGGTCGCGACCGACAGCTATTCGACCTATCTGCAATTCTCACGGGGCGTGCGCGATTTGCCGCCGGTCTATCTGCGCGACCTGCTGGAGTTCAACTTCGCCCGCGAAGCCGTGCCGATCGACGAGGTCGAGGCGACCACCGAGATCCGCAAGCGCTTCGTGACGCCGGGCATGTCGCTTGGCGCGCTGTCGCCCGAAGCGCATGAGACGCTGGCCATCGCGATGAACCGCATCGGCGCCAAGGCCGTGTCGGGCGAAGGCGGCGAGGATGCGAACCGCTTCAAGCCCTATGAGAATGGCGACAATGCGAACTCGGTGATCAAGCAGATCGCGTCGGGCCGCTTCGGCGTCCATGCCGAATATCTGGGGTCGGCCGAGGAAATCGAGATCAAGGTCGCGCAGGGCGCCAAGCCCGGCGAGGGTGGCCAGCTCCCCGGTTTCAAGGTGACCGAGTTCATCGCCAAGCTGCGCCATGCGACGCCCGGCGTGACGCTGATCTCGCCGCCGCCGCACCATGACATCTACTCGATCGAGGATCTGGCGCAGCTCATCTACGACTGCAAGATGATCAATCCTCGCGCTCGCGTTTGCGTGAAGCTGGTCAGCCAGGCGGGCATCGGCACCGTGGCTGCGGGCGTGGCTAAGGCCCATGCCGACGTCATCCTGGTCGCGGGCCATGTCGGCGGCACCGGCGCATCACCCCAGACCTCCGTCAAATATGCGGGCACGCCGTGGGAAATGGGCCTGTCGGAAGCCAATCAGGTGCTGACCCTCAACGGTCTGCGTCACCGCGTGAAGCTGCGCACCGACGGCGGCCTCAAGACTGGCCGCGACATCGTGATCGCGGCGATTCTGGGCGCCGAAGAGTTCGGCATCGGCACGCTGTCGCTGGTGGCGATGGGCTGCATCATGGTGCGTCAGTGCCACAGCAACACCTGCCCGGTCGGCGTCTGCGTGCAGGATGAACGCCTGCGCGAGAAGTTCACCGGCACGCCGGAGAAGGTCATCAACCTCATGACCTTCATCGCGGAAGAGGTTCGCGAGATTCTCGCCCGTCTGGGCTATCGCAGCCTGGACGAAGTGATCGGCCGCACCGAACTGCTCAAGCAGGTCAACCGCGGCGCCGAGCATCTGGACGATCTCGACCTGAACCCGATCCTCGCCAAGGTGGACGCACCCGACGATCAGCGCCGTTTCTCGCTGACCGAATGGCGCAATGCCGTTCCCGACAGCCTTGACGCGCAGATGATGCGCGACGCCAAGGCGGTGTTCGAGCGGGGCGAGAAGATGCAGCTCACCTACACGGTGCGCAACACGCATCGCGCCGTGGGCACCCGCCTGTCGGCCGCCGTGACCGAGAAGTTCGGCATGTCTAGCCTGGCGGACGGTCATCTGACCGTGCGTCTGCGCGGCTCGGCTGGCCAGTCGCTGGGCGCCTTCCTCTGCAAGGGCATCAAGCTGGAGATCTTTGGCGACGCCAACGACTATGTCGGCAAGGGTCTGTCGGGCGGCATCATCACGGTGCGCACGACCGTCTCCAGCCCCTTGAGCAGCAAGGACAACACGATCATCGGCAACACCGTGCTCTACGGCGCGACCAGCGGCAAGCTGTTCGCGGCGGGACAGGCCGGGGAACGCTTCGCCGTCCGCAATTCGGGCGCGCAGGTGGTGGTCGAGGGCTGCGGCGCCAATGGCTGCGAATATATGACCGGCGGCACGGCGGTGATCCTGGGCAAGACCGGCGCCAATTTCGGCGCGGGCATGACCGGCGGCATGGCCTTCATCCTGGACGAGGATGGTAGCTTCCCTACGCGCGCCAACCCGGAAAGCATCGTCTGGCAGCGACTGGAAAGCGCCCATTGGGAAGCGGAGCTGAAGGCTCTGATCGCCCAGCATGCGGTGGCGACCGACAGCAAATGGTCGAACACCATCCTGGACGACTGGGACCGCTGGCGCCGTTATTTCTGGCAGATTTGCCCGAAGGAAATGGTGAACCGCCTCGCTCATCCGCTGAGCGACGCTCCGGCGGAAGTGGTCGCCGCCGAATAAGCGGCCGGTTCAGTAGGAAAAAGCAGCGTCCGCCGGGCTATCCTCGGCGGGCGGTTTGCTATTGGGAGCCTGGGCGATCTTCACGGGTTGCAGACTGCCTTCGCTTTCCCCAGCAACGAATCTTTCGATCGATGCAGGCAGGGTTCGCGCTGGCGGAGGCGGCTCGACATCATCGGCCTCGCTCACAACATCCTGCGCGGCGTAATCGCGCACCACGGGATCGTTCATCCCGTCCCAGCCCGCCATGTCCGCAGCCATTTGCCGGTCGGCCAAGGTGGGACCGCAACCCTTGCAATGAATGACCGCAGGGCCGGTCAGCTTTACCGGATCATAGGCGGCATCCTCCGGCAGGACCGCCTCCGGCAACGGCGTTTCGGTTGCGGTCTTGGGCGGTGTCGTGGCGTAAAGGCCAAGCCCATATCCTCCGGTCAGGGCAACCCCTGCACTCACACATGAAAACAACCAGAAGCGCGCGGACATGATCGTCTCCTCCTCCATTCTCGCCCGCTCCCGACTTTCTCTCTCCAAAATAACGCAGATGCAGATAGGTTGTTGCATGGCCCGAAAGCCTTTGCTAAGGGCCGCCTCCTACCAAGGCACCGGCCCCGCCGGTTTCCCTGTTGATGTGCGGTCGTGGCGGAATTGGTAGACGCGCAACGTTGAGGTCGTTGTGGCCGAAAGGCCGTGGAAGTTCGAGTCTTCTCGACCGCACCATTTTTCCTGAAAATCCAATAAGTCCTGTCATCACGCAATCCATGACGCAGCAATGCGTGCGTCGGCAGCAAATTGTTGACTTGTTGGAAAATGTTACTGATATGTTCTCGCCGTTTTGGAACGGAGTGAGATCATCGAAAGGCGGGCGGCTCTTCGCGCCATCGTCATTGAAAGCGGCCCTGTCAGTCCCAATCTTGCCGCGGGTCATGGCCTTCGTGCCGACAAAAACCATTTTCCCCCTTGCCCCGGCGGCGATCCCATGCACAAAGCTTGCCAATTGCCGCGCGGGTCATGGATTTATCCCGCGATCAACCATGCGGCAGCAAGGATAGTGTGATGGACGACGTCATGATGCAGGACCGGACAGCCCCGGCATCGCCCCTTCCCCCGCAGGAAGTGGGTGAAGGCCTGTCCGTCATCTCCATCGCCAAAAGCTATGACAAGCGCGTCGTGCTGGCCGACGTTTCGCTGACCGTCGGCAAGGGCGAGGTGGTGGGCCTGCTCGGCCCCAATGGCGCGGGCAAGACGACCTGCTTCTATTCGGTGATGGGGCTGGTGCGGCCGGACCATGGCCGCATCGTGCTGGACGGGCAGGACATCACCGGCCTGCCGATGTACCGGCGCTCCATATTGGGGCTGGGCTATCTGCCGCAGGAAACCTCGATCTTCCGTGGCCTCACCGTCGCGCAGAATATCGGCGCGGTGCTGGAACTGGCGGAACCGGACAAGGCGGCGCGGCAGGCGCGGCTGGAACAGTTGCTGGAGGAATTCGGCCTGACCCGGCTGCGCGATTCATCGGCCATGGCACTGTCGGGCGGCGAGCGGCGACGCTGCGAGATCGCCCGCGCCCTGGCGGCCAATCCGTCGATCGTGTTGCTGGACGAGCCTTTCGCGGGCATCGATCCACTGTCCATCGCGGATATTCGCGGTCTGGTGAAGCAGTTGAAGACCCGCGGCATCGGCGTGCTCATCACCGACCATAATGTCCGCGAGACGCTGGAGATCGTCGACCGCGCCTGCATCATCTACGACGGCAAGATGCTGTTCGCGGGCAGCCCGACCGAACTGGTGGCCAACGCAGATGTGCGGCGGCTCTATCTGGGCGAGAATTTCTCGCTCTGACATGACCGACAAGCGGCCCCTTCCACACAGCGGCAAGGGGAAGGGCTGATGGCGCTCGCCCCCCGTCTCGACCTGCGGCAGAGCCAATCGCTGGTGATGACGCCGCAGCTTCAGCAGGCGATCAAGCTGCTGGCGCTGTCCAATCTGGAAATCGAGGCGTTCGTTTCGGGCGAATTGGAGAAGAACCCGCTGCTGGAGGCCGGAGCGCCCGGCGATGATTTCGCGCCGCCCGCCGACGGCGTGGACCGGCCGGCGGAACAGCATGACCTGTCCGCGGAGACTGGCGATGCCGACCAGTTGATCGGTCAGGGACTGGGCGTCGCGGATTCGCCGCTGGATGTCGATTATGGCGCGGAAACCTTCATCGACGATGGGCCGGGCGACCGGGTAGCGAGCGCGGCTATCGGCTCCAGCGGCCTGGACATGCTGTCCGGCGGCAGCGGCGAAGCGCCCGATTTCGACAGTTTCGCCAATCCGGAACAGGGTCTTCAGGAACATCTGATGGATCAGGCCCGCAGTGCCCTGTCGGGCATGGACCTGACCATAGCGACCCAGTTGATCGGACAGATTGACGAGGCGGGCTATCTGGAGGCCAATCTACTGGAAACCGCCCATGGCATGGGGGTGCCGCTCTACCAGATCGAACATGTGCTGGCGGTGATCCAGAGCTTCGATCCCACGGGCGTCGGGGCACGATCGCTGGCGGAATGTCTGGCTTTGCAGGCCAAGGAGGCGGATCGCCATGATCCCTGCATGGCGAAGCTGCTCGCCAATCTCGATCTGCTCGCCAGGGGCGCGCTGCCGCAGCTGCGCCGGATCTGCGGCGTGGATGAGGAGGATATGGCGGACATGATCCGCGAACTGCGCGGCTATGATCCCAAGCCCGGCCTGCGCTTTTCCACGGAAAGCGCCGCGCCGGTGACGCCCGACCTGTTCGTGCGGCAGACCCGCGAGGGCTGGTCGATCGAGGTCAACAGCACCACCCTGCCCCGCGTCCTCATCAACCGGAGCTATTATGTCGAGCTGGCTTCCGGACCGCAGGACAGGACATCGAAAGCCTGGCTGGCCGATTGCCTCGCCAGCGCCAACTGGCTGGTGAAGGCGCTGGACCAGCGGCAGAAGACCATCATCAAGGTCGCGAGCGAGATCGTCCGTCAACAGGAAGATTTCTTCCGCAAGGGCGTGGAGCATCTGAAACCGCTGACGCTCAAAGCCGTGGCCGATGCGATCCAGATGCATGAATCAACCGTCAGCCGGGTGACGTCGAACAAATATCTGTCCTGCCCGCGTGGGCTTTACGAACTCAAATATTTCTTCACCAGCGGCGTTTCGGCGGCCAGTGGCGACGGCGCGGTGTCGGCCGAAGCGGTCAAGAGCCATATCAAGGCGCTGATCGCGGCGGAAACGGCCGACGCCATATTGTCCGACGACACGCTGGTCGACCTGCTGCGGGCCAAGGGCATGGATATCGCCCGCCGCACCGTCGCCAAATATCGCGAGGCCATGGGAATCGGATCCTCCGTGCAGCGGCGGCGGCAGAAGGCTTTGCGCGGGCAAGCGGCCTGACGAAACCTATGCTTGACCAGGATGCGCCGCCAAGCCAGATCGGCCGCCCCATATCAAGGAACGCCATCATGTCCGTCGCCTATCTGAACGGCCGTTTCGTGCCGCTGGAGCAAGCCCAGGTCTCCGTGCTGGATCGCGGTTTCCTGTTCGCGGACGGCATCTATGAAGTCGCGGCGGTGATCGACGGCAGGCTGGTCGACAGCGCGTCCCATCTCGCTCGGCTGGAGCGATCTACCGGCGCGATCGGCATCGCCCTGCCACTCTCCCTCGCGGAGATCGAGGCGGCGCAGAAGGAGCTCGTCGCCCGCAATGCGCTCACCGAAGGGTTGGTCTATCTCCAGATCACGCGGGGGGCCGACGCGACCCGCGATTTCCTGCCCTCGCCCGATATCCAGCCGACGCTGGTGATGTTCACCCAAGCCAAGCCTTTTCTCGACGTGCCCGCCGTGCGCAACGGCATAGCGGTCGTTACGATGCCCGACCTGCGCTGGGCGCGGCGCGACATCAAGAGCGTCGGCCTGCTGGCCCAGGCCATGGCCAAGCACGCCGCCGCCGAAGCGGGCGCGCAGGAGGCCTGGATGGTCGAGGATGGCTTCGTGACCGAAGGCGCCTCCTCCACCGCCTTCATCGTCACGCAGGAAGGCATCGTCACCCGGCCCTATAGCCAGGCGGTGCTGGCGGGCTGCACCGGCGCGGCGCTGACCGCGCTGGCGGAAGAAAGCGGCATCGCCATCATCCGCCGCCCCTTCACCGTTGCCGAGGCGTTGGCGGCAAGGGAAGCCTTCATCACCAGCGCCTCGACCCTCTGCCAATCGGTGGTGCGGATCGACGGCCAGCCCATCGGGGACAGCACGCCCGGCCCGGTGGCGATGCGATTGCGCGCACTCTATATCGACTTTGCCCGGCGCACCGCCGTTTGAGCAAAACAACGCGCAAAAGCTGATCCATTTCGGATGGAAAAAGATGCCGCCGTCATTTCCGCCATTTCGGCGGGGATCAAGGCTCCATTTTGGCAGTCCGTTATGGCGTTGCCGGAAAAGACCCGTTTACAGGGCGCTCGATGGACGCAATGGGCGGCACGAATCTCCATAATGGAGAATGGTCTGGCTGCGTAACGACGGCATTGCGATAAGCTGGAACAAACAGGACGGAGATTTTCGGCGTGGGTTTGGATCATGATGAGATCGGTTTCGGCGCATCCCTGGACCAACCCTTTGGCGCGCGGGATGAGCGGCCGGGACTGCTGATCCTGGCGAATGACATCTATCTGGACGATGCCGCGCTGCTGAGCCGGGCCGCGGGCCTTCGCCTGCTGGGCACGGTGCCGCTGGACCAGGCATCGACCCGGCTGGATGTGCAGATCGGCTGCGACATCATCCTGTGCTTCTGCCCGTCGCCCGATGCGATGATCGAGCGGCTGCTGGTGCAGATCGAGACATTGGCGTTGCAGAACGACATGCCGGTCATCCTGGTGGCTGATATGGAAACTGTCGACCTTGCTTATGCCTGCCTGCGCAGCGACCGGACGCAATTGCTTTGCAGGCCGGGCCATACGGACCTGGCCGCCGCCCTTCTGGCCGCCGCCCGCCAGACGCCGTCCGGATCCTTCCACGAAGCCAACCGGGACAATGAGGGTCTGCGGTTGCAGCAATTGAGCGATGAGGTGAGCCGCCTCGCCCGCACGCTGGAGGCGCTGACGCTTCGCCCCCGTCATGCGACGCCGTCCTTCGACCTGGGCCCGCGCATATCGGATGAGCCCAACGACTATATCGGCATGCCGTCGCTGGAGCCGATCGGCAGCGCCGCCAAATCCGCCGACGCCGCGAGCGTGGATGCGGCGCAGGTGCGCGACCTGCTGCGGGCGCGGCGGCTGCGCGACGATTTCCTGCCCGCCGATCTGTTCGCGGACCCCGCCTGGGACATGCTGCTGGACCTGCTGGCGGCGCGGCTGGAGCATGAGCGCGTGTCCGTGTCCAGCCTGTGCATCGCGTCGGCGGTGCCGCCGACCACCGCGCTGCGCTGGATACGGACGCTGACCGAACAGGGCTTTGTCGACCGTCAGGCCGATCCGCATGACGGGCGCCGCGTCTTCATCGCGCTTGCCGATCACACTGCCGAAGCGTTGAGCCGCTGGTTCACCGCCAGCCGCCGTTTCCTGTGTGCATGACGAATATGCCGTCATCCCCGCTTGACCCGCGCCCCGATTGCCGTAGATAGGCGCGCACCGGACGCCTGCGGTCAGGACGGGCATCGGGCGATTAGCTCAGTTGGTAGAGCGTCTCGTTTACACCGAGAATGTCGGCGGTTCGAGCCCGTCATCGCCCACCATGCCTTCCCCGGAGAAATCTGTTCCCGCTTGGGGCGCAATGGCGTAGGGTTCCGGCACCGGAACGCTTTGGTGAGGCAGTTGCATCATGTCTCTCACGCTTCTCTTTGCTGGAACGATAGCGCCCTTTCTGCTGATGGTGTCGCCGGTTTCGCTGGCCGTCACCCGCGATTGCCTGGATTGGAACGCGCCAGCCAAGGCGGTGGACATCGCTGCGGAAAAGCCCTGCCCGAAAAGGAAGCCGCCCTTCCTGCTCATGTAAGGCTCCTTTCGCCACGGATATTGCGGCGCAACGCCAGCGCTGCTAATCGGTGCCGCCATGATCCAGCCGCCTGAAATCATCCGAGTCACCAAGTCCCGCGTCTCCTGCGACGGTTCGGGCGACATTCCCGCAGCGCTCGGCCATCCGCGCGTCTTCCTTGAGATCGATGAGCATGGCTATATCGATTGCGGCTATTGCGACCGCCGGTTCGTGCTGATCGGCAGCGCCGCCGACACGCCGGAAATCGCCGGGTTGCCGGATATTTCCTCGGGCGCCAGCCTTTAAGCCTACGATTTTGATTGGGCTCGCGCCATGCCGCTCCTATATCGGACGGCATGACCGACGCTGCTCCCCAGTTCACTGATGCCCGTGGCCTGCTCTATCGCCCGGGCCTGCTCGATCCCGATGGCGCCCGCCGCCTGACCGCCGAAGCGCTGAAAAGCTGCGACGATGGCGAACTGTACCTGCAATATCGGGCGAGCGAGAGCTTCGGCTTTGATGATGGACGGCTGAAGACCGCCGATTATTCCACCGATGCGGGCTTTGGCCTGCGCGGCGTGTCGGGCGAGATGACCGGCTTCGCCCATGCCAACGACATCAGCGAAGCCGCGATCCGCCGCGCTGCCGAGACGCTGACCTTGCTCGATCCCGCCAAGGGCCAGCCCGCCCCGCCGCCGCAACACACCAACCGTCATCTCTACACCGACGTCAATCCGCTGGAGATCGTGCCCTTTGCCGAGAAGGTGACGCTCTGCGCCGCGATCGACGCCGCTGCCCGCGCCCGCGATCCGCGCGTCGCGCAGGTGTCGGTGAGCCTGGCAGGAAGCTGGTCGGTGGTCGAGATCGTACGCGCCGACGGCTTCACCGCGACCGACATCCGCCCGCTGGTGCGGCTCAACGTCTCCGTCATCCTGGAGGAAAATGGCCGCCGCGAGACGGGCGTGTTCGGGATTGGCGGGCGCTATCTCTATGATGAGGTGATGGACCCTGCGATCTGGAACCGGGCGATTGACGAGGCGCTGGCGCAGGCGCGGGTCAATCTGCGCTCGGTCGCGGCGCCGGCGGGCGAGATGACCGTGCTGCTCGGACCGGGCTGGCCGGGCGTGCTGGTGCACGAGGCGATCGGCCATGGCCTTGAAGGCGACTTCAATCGCAAAGGGACCAGCGCTTTCTCGGGCCGTGTCGGTGAGCGGGTCGCAGCGCCGGGCGTTACCGTGGTCGATGACGGGTCGATCCTGAGCCGGCGCGGCTCGCTCTCCATCGATGACGAGGGAACGCCGACGAAGGAAAATGTGCTGATCGAGGACGGCATTTTGAAGGGCTATATGCAGGATCGTCTGAACGCCCGGCTGATGGGCGTGGAGCCGACCGGCAACGGCCGCCGCGAAAGCTATGCCCATGCGCCGATGCCGCGCATGACCAACACCTTCATCAAGGGCGGCAATGACGATCCGGAAGAGCTGCTTTCCCGCATGAAGTCGGGCATTTTCGCGAAAAGCTTCGGCGGCGGGCAGGTCGACATCGTGTCGGGCAAGTTCGTCTTTTCCTGCACCGAAGCCTATAAGGTCGAAAATGGCAAGCTGGGCGAGCCGATCAAGGGTGCGACGCTGATCGGTGACGGGCCGACGGCGCTTACCAAGGTGATCGGCATCGGCAATGACTGGGCGCTGGACGAAGGGATAGGCATGTGCGGCAAGGCCGGACAGAGCGTGCCCGCGGGCGTGGGCCAGCCGACCCTGCTGATGGAGGGCCTCACTGTCGGCGGCACGGCGACCTGAGGCATCAACGCCACGGACGGAGGAACCAGCGTCACGGTCCGTCTTTATCCTTTCATGAACATGTTGACCGACAGCCATGATGCAGTGACTGCCGACTGGGCGGCCGCTTTGCTGGATTTCTGGTTCAATCAGATAGGCGAGCAGGGTTGGTGGAGTCATGATCCGGCGTTCGATAAAATCTGCCAGGCAAGGTTTCGCGCCTTATGGGAAGAAAAGCGGCAATTGCCCGCCGAGGAATTTCTGGAGCGCGCCGATGACGCGCTGGCGGCGGTGCTGCTGTTCGACCAGTTGCCGCGCAATATGTTCCGGGGTTCGCCGGCCGCCTTCGCCACCGATCCGCTGGCGCGCGATGTGGCACGCGGGGCCATCGCCCATGGCTATGACATTCAGATCGGCGGAGCCGGGCGGTTGTTCTTCTACATGCCGTTCCAGCACAGCGAGGCGCTGGACGATCAGAAATTGTCGATCAGCCTGTTCGAGGGAGCGGGCGATGCCCGGTCCCTAGCGTTCGCGCAGGAACATTATGCCACGATCGAGCGCTTCGGCCGCTTTCCGCATCGCAACGCCCTGCTGGGACGTCCAACCTTGCCCGAAGAGGCCGAGGCGGCGGCACGGGGCGCAGGCTGGTAAAGCTGCCCAATTTTTAGGCAGGCGGGCCTATATGCCTGTTTTTTTGGCGGCGCGTTCTAAGCCGCCGCATGAAAACCCCGCATTAACGCGCCTTTAAGAAACTGGCACGCCTCTTGCTGAGTATGTCGCCGCACACCAGTAACAGGGGGCGACATGAAACTTGTCATGGCTATCATCAAGCCGTTCAAGCTTGACGATGTCCGCGAGGCACTTTCCTCGCTTGGCATCGCCGGCATGACGGTGAGCGAAGTGAAGGGCTTCGGCCGCCAGAAGGGGCAGACCGAAATCTATCGCGGCGCCGAATATTCGACCAACATGGTTCCGAAGATCAAGATCGAGGTGGTCTGCGACGACGACCTTGCGCCGCGCGTCGTGGAAGCCACGCAGGCGGCCGCCAATTCGGGCGCCATCGGTGATGGCAAGATCTTCGTCCTCGATGTCGAGCAGGCGGTGCGCATCCGTACCGGCGAGACCGGCGAAACCGCACTGTAAGAAGGGGGAATTGATGACCTTTTCCAAGAAGCTTTGCGGCGTGATGGGGGCAGTCGGCCTGTCCCTGCTCGCAGCCGCACCGGCGCTGGCCGCGCCGATCAAGGGGCCAGACGCCGCCGCCATGGCCGCTATGGTCAACAAGGGCGACGTCGCCTGGATGCTCGTCTCGGCCGCTCTGGTCCTGATGATGTCGGTTCCCGGCCTCGCCCTGTTCTACGGCGGCCTGGTCCGCACCAAGAACATGCTGAGCATCCTGATGCAGGTGTTCATGATCGTCTCCGTCGCCGGCCTGGTCTGGTGCTGCTGGGGCTATTCGATGGCCTTCACCTCGGGCGGATCGAACCCGTTCTTCGGCGGCCTTTCCAAGGCTTTCCTGATGGGCGTCGACGGCACGACCTATGGCGCGACGTTCAGCAACAACGTCTATCTGCCCGAATTCGTGTTCGTGGTCTTCCAGATGACCTTCGCCATGATCACCCCGGCGCTGATCGTCGGCGCCTTTGCGGAGCGCGTGAAATTCTCTTCGCTGATCGTGTTCGTCGTGCTGTGGCTGACCGTGATCTATTTCCCGATGGCCCACATGGTCTGGTATTGGGCTGGCCCGGACTTCCTGGTTGATGCGCCTACCGACTACGGCCTGCTCTGGGGCTGGGGCGCGCTCGACTTCGCGGGCGGCACCGTGGTGCACATCAACGCCGGTATCGCCGGTCTGGTGGGCGCGCTGATGATCGGCAAGCGCGTCGGCTTCCCCAAGGAACCCATGCCGCCGCACTCGCTGACCATGACCATGATCGGCGCAAGCCTGCTGTGGGTCGGCTGGTTCGGCTTCAACGCCGGCTCCAACCTGGAAGCCAATGCCGTCACCGGCGTCGCCTTCATCAACACCATGGTCGCCACCTGCGCGGCGGCGGTGAGCTGGTCGCTGGTCGAACAGGTCCACCATGGCAAGGCTTCGCTGCTGGGCGCGGTCACGGGCGCCGTGGCCGGTCTGGTCGCGATCACCCCGGCTGCGGGCTTCGCGGCTCCGATGACCTCGATCGCGCTCGGCTTCGTCGTCTCCCCGATCTGCTACATCTTCGTGGCGTTCGTGAAGGGCAAGGTCGGCTATGACGACAGTCTGGACGTGTTCGGCGTGCACTGCATCGGCGGGATCGTCGGCGCCATCGGCACCGGCATCGTCGCGGCTCCCTCGCTGGGCGGTCAGGGCGTGTTCGACTACACGGTCTTCCCGGCGGCCTTCCATCCGGAAGCCTACAGCATCCCGGCCCAGGTCTGGATCCAGGTCAAGGCGGTGGTCTTCACCCTGCTCTTCTCCGGCATCGGCAGCGCGATCCTCTACTTCATCATCGACAAGACCCTGGGTCTGCGTCCGAGCAAGGAAGCCGAAATGGAAGGTCTCGACCTCTCCAGCCACGGCGAACGCGCTTACAACTATTAAGCTTCGGCAGGGCGGGCCGGAAAGAACGGCCCGCCCGCCTCACGATGTTCCTCCTGCGAACATGCCTCGGGACCGGTACGCAAGTATCGGTCCCTTTTTTTTGCCTGTCAGCTTCGGGGGCGGGTCCAGAGCGTGGCCGAACGAAGCGTCGCGGCAGGCCAGCGGTGGGCACGGCCTGGAACCTGGAGACCCGCGCGCAGCACCCAGCCCAGCTTGTCGCTCTTTGGGGTGGTGACACGGTGGTCCCAGGCATGTTCGCCCCGGCGGGCGACTTGGCGGGCGATATCGCCATAAATGCCGGCGGCGGCGAGGACTGCCCAGGCGGAACGGGGGGGCAAGGCTCCGGTGCCGTGGCGGGCGCTTTCCTCATAGGCGGCGGCCATGTCGGCCAGGCGGCGGGCAAGGATCGCCAGGCGCGGGCGGACCCAGGGCTTCATATGCTCACCGGGCGGGATGTCCATTTCGACCAGCCATTCTTCCGGCAGGTAGCAGCGGTCGCCGGCTTCATCCTCGCTGATGTCGCGGGCGATATTGGCGAGCTGAAAGGCCAGACCCAGGTCGCAGGCGCGGTCGAGCGTGGCTTCATCGCCGGGGTCGACGCCCATCAGGATCGCCATCATGCAACCGACTGTGCCCGCAACATGATAGCAATAGCGCAGCATGTCCGCCTCGCTGCGGGGGCGCCATTCGCGGGCGTCGAGGGCAAAGCCTTCGATCAGGTCATGGGCGTAGCGCTCCGGGATCGCGCATTCGCGCATGACGAGGCCGAAGCCGTCGAAGGCTGGATCGCCGGTGGGATCGCCCCGGAGGGCTGTGCTGGTGAGGACGCGGATGGTGGAAAGGCGGGCCTGACCGTCCGCGACCCCGCGCATCGTGCCACCATGGTCCTGGCCGTCGGCTATGTCGTCGCATTTGCGGCACCAGGCGTAGAGCAGCCAGGCCCGCTCCCGGGTCTGGCGGTCGAACAGCTTCGAGGCGAGCGCGAAGGATTTGGAGCCGCGAGCGATGCTCTCGCGGGCTTGAGCAACGAGGGTGGAGCGGTCAGGAAGAGAGGTGAGAGGAGGCATGTTCTGGACATGCCCTCCCCCGACCCTCGCGTCGAGTCACTTGCCTCACCGCGACGCAAGCAGGAGGGGAGGGAAAAAAGTCAGAGACGTCCAGCCTTCATAGCGAAGATCGTCTCATGCGGTTGATAGGCTCCCATCTTGTCCAGCAGCGCTTCGATCGCATCGGCATGGATCAGGATATGGGCATGTTGGGCACGGATGAAACCCGCGCCGACCATATGCTGGTTGAAGGCGATAAGTTGGTCATAGAAGCCCGCGACGTTGAGCAGGCCGACCGGCTTTTGGTGATAACCAAGCTGCGCCCAACTGATCGCTTCCCACAATTCGTCCATCGTGCCGACGCCGCCCGGCAGGGTGACGAAACCATCGGACAGGTCGGTGAAGAGCTGTTTGCGCTGGTGCATGGTCTGGACGACGTGCAGTTCGGTGCAGCCGCGATGGGCGACTTCGGCCCCCACCAGCGCTTCGGGAATAACGCCGATGACTTCGCCACCCGCTTCCAGCGCGGCGTCAGCCACTGCGCCCATCAGGCCGAGGCGGCCGCCGCCATAGACGACGCCGATGCCGCGCCGGGCAAGGACGCGCCCGACATGGCGGGCGGCCTCGACATAGATGGGATCAGCGGGGTTAGCCGAGCCGCAATAGACAGCCAGTCTCTTCATAAATCCTTCGCTTATTGAGCCAGATCTTCCAGCATCAGCGCGGCCGTCGCCTTGGCGCTGCCGACCACGCCGGGGATGCCTGCGCCCGGATGCGTGCCCGCCCCCACCAGATAGAGGTTGGGAATGACGTCGTCGCGATTATGCGCGCGGAACCAGGCGCTTTGGGTGAGCAGCGGCTCCAGGCTGAAGGCGCTGCCGAGATGCGCCGACAGGTCGTGGCGAAAATCAGGCGGCGCATAGTGGAATTGCGTGACGATGCGCGAGCGGATGTCGGGGATCAGGCGGTGCTGGATCTCGTCGAGGATACGTTCAGCATAGACCGGCGCGAACCGTTCCCAGTCGATCGGCAGCTTGCCCAGATGCGGCACTGGCGCAAGCGCGTAGAAGGTCGAATGGCCCTCCGGTGCCATGCTTGGGTCAGTGACGGTCGGGTGGTGCAGATAGAGCGAGAAATCCTGCGGCAGCACGCCATAATCGTAAATGTCGGTCAACAGCCCTTCATAGCGCGGGCCGAACAGGATCATATGGTGCGGGATACCCGGCCAGCTTCCCTTGATGCCGAAATGCAGGACAAACAGGCTGGGCGACCAGCGCTTGCGGGCGAGCTTTTCCGCCTGTTTCTGCCCACGCGGATGGTGGCCGATCAGGTCGCGATAGCTGTGCATCAGGTCGGCATTGGAGGCAACGGCGTCCGCCTCCCCCCGCCAACCCGAAACGGTGCGCACGGCGACGGCGCGGTCGCCATAGGTTTCGATCTGCACCACCGGATCGGCCAGGCGCAGCGTGCCGCCCAAGCGCTCGAAATGCGTCGCCATCCCCTGGACGAGGCGATTGGTGCCTCCTCGAGCGAACCAGACGCCGCCATCCTTCTCCAGCTTGTGGATCAGCGCGTAGATCGAACTGGTCTGCATCGGATTGCCGCCGACCAGCAGCGTGTGGAAGGAGAGCGCCTGACGCAGCTTCTCATTCTTCACATGGGAGGAAACGACCGAATAGACCGATCGCCACGCCTGATGCTTCATCAGCGCGGGTGCGGCCCGGACCATGGAGGCGAAGTCGAGAAAGGCGACCGAACCAAGCTTGCGATAGCCCTCCTCATACACGCCGTCGGCATAGTCGAGGAAGCTTTCATAGCCTGCGATATCTTCGGGATTGAGCTTGGCGATCTGGGCGCGGAGCGCGGTTTCGTCGTTGGAATAGTCGAAATTGGTGCCGTCACGCCAGTTGAGCCGATAGAAAGGCGAGACGGGGACGAGGCTGACATCCTCCGCCATGTCATGGCCGGAAAGGCGCCAAAGCTCGCCCAGGCAATCGGGATCGGTGATGACGGTCGGCCCGGCGTCGAAGACGAAGCCGTCCTTTTCCCACATATAGGCCCGACCGCCCGGCCGGTCCCGCGCTTCGACCAGCGTGGTATCGATTCCGGCGGATTGCAGGCGGATGGCGAGCGCAAGGCCACCAAAGCCCGCGCCGATGACGATCGCTTTCCGGTTCATCGGAGCCTGTGCATCAGGCGGGAGGGTTCAGCAATGCTCGCATGGCGTCCCTTATGGGCACCGGGGGCCGCCCGCACAAGATGCGGATGCGATCCCCGAGCGTGGAGCGCCCCGCATAAAATCGACCGATCAGGGAAGGGCCAAGCCGATAGAAACGCTCGAAGATGCGCCAGCGTTGCCCGGGCCGGGCCGCGCCGAACAGCATGCGGCCGAGCAGCCGGTAATAGCGCCCCTGCCGCCAATGGATGGCGGCCCATTCACGCGTCACATGCGCCAGCAGGCGCCCCTCCATCGGCCATTCGTCCGCCAGGCGCAGCGCGAAGCGCACCGCATCGGGCAGGGAATAGCCGGTCATGGGCTGGAACATGGCCGCCTTCACCCCCAGCCGCGCCACAGGGTCCGCCTCCGGCCAGAAGCGGTCGAAATCGCCGCCATGGACGACCGGCAAGACGCCGTTCTCGCTGTGGATGACCGCCTCGACCTGCCAGCCCTGCGCCTGCGCATAGGCGGCGATCCGGGCATCGAGCGCGGGCCCGTCAACGTCCGGGGTGTCGCTATAATAGGTATCCTCGACGAAGAGGGTTTGCTCATCCCAGGGCAGCAGATAGACGAAGCGATAGCCGTCCAACTGCTCGACGGTGGCGTCCATGATGACCGGGCAGGCAAGGCCGTGCGGGGCATGCAGGCGCAGGGTCTGGCCGACGAACTTCTGCCAGCCGCAGCGCAGGACGGAAAGATCGCCCCCGCCCCTGGCGTCGAGCACCGCCTTGGCGCAGATGATGCTGCCGTCGGACAAGGCGACGGTGGTGGGCGTCAGTTCAGCGGCCTGTGCGCCGGTCAGGACGGCATCGCCAAGAACTTCGCGGACATGGGCGTCGAGCCGTGCCGATGTGATGCTGTTATAAGGCATGGCAAGCCGACGGCTGTGACCAGGGAAGCGAACCTCATAGCCTTCGGGCCAACGATGGGCGATCAGGGGCTCGACAAGCCAGCGATCCCCGGCATCCACATCGCTGTCGAAAAAGGACCAGATATGATTGCCGCCCAGCGTGTCGCCGCTTTCCAGCAGCAGGAGGGAGACATCGGGATGGCGCGCGGCGAAGGCGAGCGCGGTCAGGCTGCCGGCAAGGCCACCGCCCACTATCGCCAGGTCGCAATCGGTCATGGTCGCCATCGCACCCTTGTTAGGGGGTACGCGGGGAAATGCACGGATTGATTTCCGGTAGAATATAGGATAGAGGGGTACCCTATGCATATCATAGCGGATCGGGACAAGCTGCTGGCGCGGGTGCGGCGCATCGCCGGGCAGATCGGCGCCGTCGAACGGCAATTGTCGGGCGATGCGGGCTGTTCGGAAACGCTGCAACTTGTCGCCTCCGTCCGGGGGGCCGTGGGCAGCCTGATGGAAGAACTGATCGAGCAGCATATGCGGGAACATGTCGCCCGCCCAGGCATCAGCGATGAAACGCGACAGGCCGCGGCAGAGGAAATGCTGGCGTTGATCCGGCGTTACGGGAAATGAGCATGCATGACGATCACCGCCATGGCGGCCATCACCATCATGAAGGTCATGACCACGCGCATGACGTCCCGGTGGCCAATATGGAAGATGGCGAGGAAAGCCATTATTTCGACCATATCTACCTGGCCCATGGGCATGACGAAAATGCCCGCAAGACGATGTGGGTGGTGTGGCTGACCGCGGCGACCATGGTGGTCGAAATCGTCTTCGGCTGGCTGACCGGGTCGATGGCCTTGCTGGCCGACGGCTTCCACATGGCGACCCATGCGGGCGCGCTGGCGGTGGCGGCCGCCGCCTATGGCTATGCCCGGCGGCATGCGCGCAATCCGCGCTACACCTTCGGGACCGGCAAGGTCGGGGATTTGTCCGGCTTCGCCTCCGCGCTGATCCTGGCCTTCACCGCTTTGTTCATCGCCGTCGAATCGACCATGCGCTTTTTCGAGCCGGTGAAGGTGGCCTTTGGCGAGGCGACGCTGGTCGCGGTGATCGGCCTGATCATCAACCTGATCAGCGCGTTTCTGCTGGGGCACGATCATAGCCATGACCATGGCCATTCCCACGATCATGATCACAAACCGGGCCATGCCGACAATAATCTTCGCGCCGCCTATGTGCATGTGCTGACCGATGCGCTGACGTCGGTGCTGGCGATCGTGGCCTTGCTGGCCGGACGCTATATGGGCTGGTGGTGGCTCGACCCTGCCGTGGGCCTGCTGGGCGCGGTGGTCATTGCCCGCTGGGCCTGGGGGCTGATGCAGGATACCGCCGCGATCCTGCTCGACACGGCCGAACCGGCGCTGATGGCGCGGATCAAGAGACTGGCCGAGGCGGAAGGGGCGACCATCCACGACCTGCACGTCTGGCGCATCGGGCCGCATGCCCATGCCGCGATCATCAGCCTGGCCCCCGGCGCCGATGTCGCCGCCGTGCGCCGTCAGGTCCACGCCTTGCCGCGCATGGAGCATGTGACGGTGGAGTGCGGATAGGAAGCGCGCCCGACACCCTTACCCCGAAGAGGTAATCCCTAAGGGTTAGGATGCCGAAACTACCGGACACACAGAGAATTTCCTGCGATAGCGGGTTGGGAATGGCTTGACTCGACTCAGGCAGCCATCCAATTTCCCCTACGGAAACAAAGAAAATACCGTCGGAGAGGAGGCCTTATGCCTGTTGCGAAGCCCTTTGCGGGAAGGATTTTCCACGCCCTCCTGATGGAATGTTTGGCCGAACAGCGACGGCCCACCGACGATGAGGTGGACTCGGTCGCTTCCAAGATCTGGCAGGACAGCCATGGATCGATGACCGGGCAGGACTGGCGCGATGTGGCCAAGGGAAGTGATGCGCACCGGCAGATGATCAACGCAGCCCTGATGGCCCTCGGCGCGGCTCCGTCGGCGCGGATGTCGACCCTTTCGAGCGGAAAGCAACGCCGTGAAGAATCCTGTTCGAGAATATTCTCCGTAGCATCTTGAAACGGAAAAAGACTTTCCTATTTCGTTCTTGTCCCGGCTCTCCTCCCCCCTTCCGCCGGGACATCCCTCTTTGTGGCCCCGGCGTCCCCTTGCGCCGGGGCTTTTTTTGGGTGAGCCGGTTTCGCTAGGGCCAATCGACATTCAGATGATGACGTGCCGAAAATGGTGGTTTTTCGTGACCCGGAGCGCAGCGTACTAAAAGTACGTGAGCACCGGAAGCACGGAAAAGCGCCATTTGCAGGCCGTCAGGGCTGAATGTCGATTGGCCCTAAATAAACTGGCCCGCCACCCAGCCGCTTGCCCATGCCCATTGGAAATTATACCCGCCCAGCCAGCCGGTGACGTCGACCGCTTCGCCTATGGCGTAAAGGCCCGGGAGGTGCCGCGCCTCCATCGTCTGCGAAGACAATCCGGCGGTTGAGATGCCCCCGATGGTGACTTCCGCCTTGGCGAAGCCTTCCGTGCCATTGGGGGTGAAGGACCAGGCCGAGAGGCGGCGTTCGGCGTCCTGGAGCTTGCGGTCCGGGATATTGCCGAGATCGCCGGGAAGCGCGAGCCGCTCCGCCAGGGCATCGGCCAGGCGATCGGGCAGGTGACCGCGCAAGGATTGCGTCACCGTGGCGCGGGGTTTGCTCCGCTTCACCTCCGTCAACCAGCCTTGCGGCCGGTCGGGCAGGAAGTCGAGGGTGATGGCTTCCCCATGCCGCCAATAGGAGGAAATCTGCAGAATCGCCGGGCCGGACAGGCCTCGATGGGTGAGCAGCGCGGCTTCGCGGAAGGCGGTCTTCCCATGGCGGGCGATGACTTCGGTCGACACCCCTGAAAGCGAGCGGAAAAGCAGGTCTTCGCCGCCCAGGGTCAAGGGGACGAGCGCCGGTCGGGGTTCGACGACCTTCAACCCAAATTGGCGGGCAAGGTCGTAGGCGAAGGCCGTCGCGCCGATCTTCGGTATGGAAGGGCCGCCGGTGGCGATGACGAGTGCGGGGGCCGTGGCGGTGCTGTCGCCATGGGTGACGCTGTAACGGCCGTCGGCGTGGGTGACGGAGGAAATGGCTTGGTCGAGCCGGATCGCGACGCCGCCCGCTTCGCATTCGGCCAGCAGCATGGCGACGATCTGGCGCGCGCTTTGGTCGCAGAAAAGCTGGCCCAGCGTCTTTTCATGCCAGGCGATGCCATGGCGTTCGACAAGCGTGAGGAAATCCTGCGCGGTGTAACGGCCCAGCGCCGATTTGGCGAAATGAGGATTGGCCGACAGATAGCGGTCGGGCGCGGTGTGGATATTGGTGAAGTTGCAGCGGCCGCCGCCGGAAATCAGGATTTTCTTTCCCGGCTGGTCGGCATGGTCGATGACGAGGACACGCTTGCCCCGCTGGCCCGCCATGGCCGCGCACATGAGGCCGGCGCCGCCAGCGCCCAGGACGATGGCGTCATAGGTTTCCGGTGTTGCGGGCATCAACCGGCGGCGAGCGCGTCCATGATCTGGCGGACCGGCGCGACGTCATAGCCAGCCGACGCGGCCTGTTCGGTGAGGGCGGCGGGGTGATCGCCTGCCTGGGCGCGGGTCAGCGCCCAGAGCAGGGTGCTGCGCGTGCCGGAACGGCAATAGGCCAGCACCTTGCCTTCGCCCGCCTGTTCGAGCGCGGCGGCCATGCCGTCGAGCTGCCAGGGGGCGAAGCCGCCATGGGCGACCGGGACGGCGGCGTAGGCGATTCCGGCGGCCTTGGCGGCGGCTTCGATTTCCGCGCCGTTGGTCTGGCCCGGTTCCTCGTCGTCGGGGCGGTTGTTGACGATCATCGTCACGCCCAGCGCCTTGGCCTCCGCCACCTGATCGACGCTTATCTGCGGGGCAACGTAGAGATTAGGCGTGAGCTGGCGGAACATGGGCGGGACTCCTTCTTCGGACGTGCCATGCTCCTAAGAAGCGAGCGTTTCAAGGGATAAGGCTGTAAAATGCCATGCTCCTATCCCTTGCTTTCCGGTCAAAGATAAGACCGGATCGCGGCGAGAAAAGCGTCGCCATAGGCGTCCAGCTTGCGCTGGCCCACGCCGCTGATGTGGCCCAGTTCGGTGAGCGTGGTGGGCCGCTGCTCCGCCATTTCGCGCAGGGTCGAATCGTGGAAGACGACATAGGGCGGCACGCCCGCTTCCTGCGCCAGTTCGCGACGGCAGGCGCGCAGGGCGTCGAACAGCGGGTCGCCCACGGGGTTCTCGGCACTGCCGTTGCGGGCGTTCTTGCGGCGGCGTTCCTTGCGGGGCGGAAGGACGAGGCTGACCTCTTCCTCGCCGCGCAGGATCGGGCGGGCATTGGGACCGAATTCCAGGCCGCCATGTTCGTTCGTCTGGAGCGCATCGCGAACCAACAGCGCGCGGGAGACGGGACGGAGCAGCGCCGTCTCCTCGCCGTCGACGATGCCATAGACCGAGATCTTGTCATGGCCGCGCTCGCGAATCTTGTCGCTGACGGCACCGGTCAGCACCTGCTCGATATGGCCGACACCGAAGCTCTGGCCGGTGCGATAGACGGCGGACAGGAATTTGCGGGCGGTCTGGGTCGCGTCGATGCTGGGCGGCGGATTGAGGCAATTGTCGCAATTGCCGCAGCCCGGCGGAGGATTCTCGCCAAAATGGCGGAGCAATATGGCGCGGCGGCAGGTGCCGGTTTCGACCAGCCCGCCCAGCGCCGTGATGCGGACGCGCTCGCCCTGCTGGCGGAGAGGGTGGAGTTCCCCAATCCTTTGCCGGGCGCGCGCGAAATCGTCGGCGCCCCAGAAAAGATGCGCTTCGGCGGGTTCGCCGTCGCGGCCTGCGCGGCCGGATTCCTGATAATAGCCTTCGATCGACTTGGGCAGCGCCGCATGGGCGACGAAGCGGACGTCGGGCTTGTCGATACCCATGCCGAAGGCGATGGTCGCGATCATCACCATATCCTCGCTGGCGATGAAGGCGGCCTGATTGGCGGCGCGGAGCTGGGGCTCCAGCCCGGCATGATAGGCGCGGGTCGGGCGGCCCGTCTTGGCGAGAGTCTCGGCCAGTTTCTCGGTCGCGGCACGGGTGGGCGCATAGACGATGCCGGGGCCGGTCCGGCTGGCGATCAGGTCGGAGAGCTGGCGTGGCAAACCGTCGCGGGGGTGGACGGCGTAGCGGATGTTCGGACGGTCGAAGCCCGCGATGATCAGGCCGTCGCGGGGGATTCCCAATTGGACCAGGATATCGTCGCGGGTGTGATGGTCGGCGGTGGCGGTGAGCGCAAGGCGCGGGACATCCGGAAATTCATCCAGCAACGGACGCAGCAGGCGATAGTCTGGGCGGAAATCATGGCCCCATTCGGAGACGCAATGGGCCTCGTCTATGGCGAAGAGAGCGATTTTGGCGCTGCGCAGGAGGTTGCGAAACCCCTCCCCGCTGGCGCGTTCGGGCGCGACATAGAGCAGGTCGAGATCGCCATTGCGCAGCCGGTCCTGCGTCTCGCGCCAGTCGGCGTCGACGCTGGTGAGGCTGGCGGCGCGGATGCCGACTGCCTGCGCGGCGCGAAGCTGGTCGTGCATCAGCGCGATCAAGGGGGACACGACGACGCAGCAGCCGTCGAGCGCGACGGCAGGAAGCTGGTAGCAGAGCGACTTGCCCGCGCCGGTCGGCATGATCGCGAGCGTCGGCTGGCCCGCCATGATGCGGCTGACCACCTGTTCCTGCACGCCCCTGAAGCCGGGAAAACCGAAAACGTCGTGGAGGAGGGTCGGGATGTCGGGACGCATGCGGGATGGCTCTAGCGGCTCAATCGGCAGAGGGCCAGCCCAAGGGTCTGAGTCTAGGGCTCCAGCAAACAGCCCCAGCCCTGGCGATAACGCGCCGTACGGGAGGCAAGCAGGGGAACCGCCGCGTTGACCGATTGCGATTCAGGCAAGTCCTTCAACGACACGGCCCACATGCCGGGTTCCTTGTCGCCCTTGCAGCTCTCCATCGAGCGGCCCTCGACATAGCGGCAGGAGCAGGTGACACGCGCGCCGAAGCCCGCGCCGACCTGGGCATGGGCGCGCAGGTCGCTCCAGTTCCACGCAAACAGCGCCAGCGGCAACAGGGCCACCGCCAAAGCCCCATAAATCCATTTCCGGCGACCGGACATACTCCCCTTTCCCGCGCTCCGTGCTAAGGCCGCGGCTTATGAGGCTTGAGCGGGAAAGCGTAAAGCGCCTTGGCGCGATTGGCGGCATGTTGGCCGCACTGGCGGTGGCCGGCCTGTGGACCGTGCGCGCCGCCGGGCCAGAGCCGGTCGTCCACATAGCAGGCGATTCGGATGTGGATGCGGCGGCGCTGGGTGCAGCCATCGATCCGCTGTTCGACGATTCGGTTGGCGAGACGCGGGCATTGGTCGTCATGCACGATGGGGAGATCGTGGCCGAGCGCTATGCGCCGGGCTATGGGCCGCAGACCCGGCTGCCGTCCTGGTCCACCGCCAAGAGCGTGACGGCGGTGCTGATCGGGCTGATGGTGTCCGACGGGCGGCTGGCGCTCGATTCGCCGGTGCCGGTGGCGGCCTGGGGCCAGCCGGGCGATCCAAGGGGACGAATCACCCTGCGGCAGTTGCTGGCCATGACCTCCGGCCTGGATCATGTCGAGGATGCGGAGCCGGTGGCGCAGGCCGATACGGTGCGGATGCTGTTCACCGACGGCGCGCAGGATATGGGCGCCTTTGCGGAGGCCAAGCCGCTCGCCCATGCGCCGGGGTCGGTCTTCTCCTATTCGACCGGCAGCACGATCATCCTCACCGACCTGATGGCGCGGATGCTGACCAACAGCGCCGACCCCGATGCGCGGCGGCGGGCGATGCAGATGTTCATCGACGGGCGGCTGAAGATTCCGGCGCGCCTCGACAGCCTGACCGTCGAATATGATGCGGCGGGCACGATGATCGGAGGCAGCTTCATGCATATGACGGCGCGGGATTATGCGCGCTTCGGGGAGCTGCTGCGCAACCATGGGCGCGGGGTGGTGGGGCACCAGATCGTGCCGGAAAAGTGGATCGACTTTATGCGCGCGCCATCGCCGCGCAATGCGGCTTATGGGGCGCATCTGTGGCTCAACCGGGATAGCGAGGAAAGCGCGCTGATGCCGGGGCGGGCGCCGCGGAGCCTGTTCGGCTGCGTGGGGCATGATGGGCAATATATTCTTGTGTCGCCTTCGCAGCGCCTGACCGTGGTGCGGCTGGGCATGTCGCCCGGCAAAGAGCAGCGCGATGCCCTGAAGGCGGGGCTGGCGAAGCTAGTCGGACTTTATTCGCGTTGAAGGTGGAGCTTCCGTCCGTCATCCCAGCTTTCGCTGGGATCTCGTGATTGCAGCCACGCTAAAGCAGGAAATTGCCCTCTATCACCGTCCGGCAAGCCCCGGTCAGGATCACCCGGTTGCCGGACAGGCGGCAGGTCAGGCGACCACCGCGCCTGGACGCCTGAAATGCGGTAAGCCCGCTCTTGTCGAGGCGCTTGACCCAATAAGGTGTGAGCAGGCAATGGGCCGAGCCGGTGACGGGATCCTCGTCTATGCCCGCGCCGGGCGCGAAGACCCGGCTGATGATGTCGCTGTCCTCGCTGGGCGCGGTGGCGATGAGGAGGATGTCTCCCGCCTGCTTGAGCGCAGCGAAATCGGGTTGCAGCGCCCGGATCGCAGCGGCGTCGCTATAGACGAAGATCGCATAGCCGCCCTCCCGCCAATGGGTTTCGAGGACATCGCCACCCATGGCCATGGCAAGGTCCGGCAACGGCTTGGGCTCGGTCGTCCAGGCGGGGAGCGAGAGCGCATAGCCGTCGCGGTCGCGCGATACGGTGAGCACCCCCGCATGAGTCGTGCGGAAACGCACGGCGGTGCGGCCGCCCATCAGCACATGGCCGCTCGCCAGCGTGGCGTGGCCGCAAAGCTTGACCTCCACGGCGGGGGTGAACCAGCGCAGCGCGTAATCTGCATCCGGATCATCAGGCGTGGGCATGGTGAAGGCGGTTTCGGAAAGATTGTTTTCCGCCGCGATCGCCTGAAGCGTGTCGTCGTCCAGCCATCGACCGAGCGGCATGACAGCAGCCGGATTGCCGGTGAAGGGGGCGCCGGCAAAAGCGTCGACCTGGATGAAAGGCAGGCTGGTCACGGGCGATCCTTTGGCATTTTCCCGTCATCATGCCGTTGCGATCGGCGCCGGGACAGGGCCGATCGGGCGGAACTGGTCTTGAGTGCCGTGCATGCGCAGACCCATCCGCCCGCAATCGAAAAACGAAATGGGCCAGCCATGCAAGATGGCTGGCCCGTGTTCGCGGCTGAAGGGGACGTTTTGACCGTCAATCCATGCTGAACCCGAAGGTTGCAGAGGAATGGCGCTCCCCAGGCTTACGCACTGCCGCTCGCCCTCCCGCGGGCGATCCATGCCGGGGATGTTACCGTAGATTGGGCGAGTCGTCTCGCGGGAATCGCGCCTTTGCCCGAATTATGGCTCCATTCGACGCGTTCAGTCCTCGCCGCACTGGGCCCGGTGAAGGAGTTTCTGGTCCGCCAGCACCAGCGCCATCATCGCTTCAACCACCGGCACGCCGCGAATGCCGACGCAGGGGTCATGGCGGCCCTTGGTGATGATGTCCGACGCACCCCCTTCGCGGGTGACGGTTTCGACCGGGATCAGGATCGAGCTGGTAGGCTTGAAGGCGATGCGAATCTTGACGGGTTGCCCCGTTGAGATGCCGCCCGCAATGCCGCCCGCATGATTGGCGAGGAAGACCGGATTGCCGTCATTGCCCGGCCGCATCGGATCGGCATTCTGCTCCCCGCGCAGGCGGGCGGCGGCGAAACCGTCACCGATCTCCACACCCTTGACCGCATTGATGCTCATCATCGCGGCGGCGAGTTCGCTGTCGAGCTTGGCATAGAGCGGCGCGCCCCAACCAGCCGGCACGCCGCTGGCGATGCATTCGACCACCGCGCCGAGCGACGAGCCGTCCTTGCGGGCGTCATCGACCAGTTTCTCCCAGCGCTTGGCCGCTTCCGGATCGGGGCAGAAAAAGGGGTTGTTGTCGATCTCGCTCGCGTCAAAGCGGGCAAGGTCGATGGCGTCGCCGCCGATCTCGCTGACATAGGCGAAGATGTCGACATCAGGGATGACGAGCCGGGCGACCGCGCCCGCCGCCACGCGGCTGGCCGTCTCCCGGGCCGAGGAACGCCCGCCGCCGCGATAGTCGCGAAAACCATATTTGGCGTCATAGGCATAGTCGGCATGGCCGGGACGATAGGCCTTGGCGACCTCCGAATAATCCTTGGACCGCTGGTCGGTATTCTCGATCATCAGGCTGATCGGGGTGCCGGTGGTCTTGCCTTCGAACACGCCGGAGAGAATGCGCACCTCGTCCGGTTCGCGGCGCTGGGTGGTGAATTTCGACGTGCCCGGTTTGCGCTTGTCGAGGAAAGGCTGGATGTCGGCTTCGGACAGAGGCAGGCCCGGAGGGCAGCCGTCGACCATCGCGCCAATGGCGGGACCGTGGGATTCGCCCCAGGTCGAGAAGCGGAAGACGCGGCCGAAGCTGTTAAACGACATCAGCCTGGATCCTTTTTGATCTTCAAACGCTCAGCGAGCGCTGCACAGGCGGCAGCCTCTCCATCACAGCGGAAGTCCGTCGTGATCTCGAGACCATCGGTTCCATAATGATAATCATAGCAGGCAATGGCCGGATGCGCCTTGTCCTTTGCGGAGGTCGCCATCCAGATACGGGTCCGGGGCATCGGGATGGACCGCTCATCCAGATTATAGATCCGCAGGCCGGCCTCATCCATGCGCACCATGGATCGCTTCGCCACCGCATCATCCAGTGCCTGGGAAAAGAGCTGGAGAGATATGGCTTCACGCCCGCATAGCGAAACGGGAGCATCCGGCTGAGCAACCGTCATTGCCATGGAGATGAGCAATGGACTCATTTGTCCAGTGCGATGTCGGGCGCATCCTCGGCCTTCATACCGATGACATTGTAGCCCGCATCGACATGGTGGACTTCGCCGGTCACGCCCGATGCCAGATCGGACAGCAGGTACAGGCCCGCGCCGCCCACATCCTCGATCGTCACATTGCGGCGGAGCGGGCTGTTCAGCTCGTTCCACTTCATGATGTAGCGGAAATCCCCGATGCCGCTGGCCGCCAGAGTCTTGATCGGGCCGGCAGAGATGGCGTTGACGCGGATATTTTCCGGACCCAGGTCCATCGCCAGATATTTGACGCTGGTTTCCAGCGCCGCCTTGGCCACGCCCATGACGTTATAATGCGGGATGACCTTTTCCGCGCCATAATAGCTCAGCGTCAGCAGGCTGCCGCCCTCCGCCATCAGTTCGCGCGCGCGCTTGGCGACGGCGACGAAGCTGTAGGCCGAAATGTTCATCGTCAGCAGGAAATTTTCCAGGCTGGTGTCGACATATTTGCCGCGCAGCTCATTCTTGTCGGAAAAACCGATGGCGTGGACCACGAAATCCAGCTTGCCCCAGCGCGCCCTGACCTCGTCGAAGGCGCCATCGAGCTTTTCCATGTCCGACACGTCGCAGTCGATCAGGAAATCGGAACCCAGTTCTTCCGCCAGCGGCCTCACCCGCTTGGCGAGCGCCTCGCCCTGATAGGAGAAGGCCAGTTCCGCACCCTGCGCATGCAGCGCCTTCGAAATACCCCAGGCCAGCGACTTGTCATTCGCCAGCCCCATGATCAGACCGCGTTTTCCCGCCATCAAGCCTGTCATCTCGTCGTCCCATTCCCTTTGTCGACCTGCGCGGCGGCGGCGGCTTCCTCTTCCGGGAACTCCGCCAGCGCCGCATTCAATTCCGCGCCAATTACCACGCCAAGCCCGACAAGGAAGAAGAAAATGAGGGTGATCATCACGCCGGCCAGGCTGCCATAGGTCATGTCATAGCCGCCCAGTAGCGAAAGCGTGGCCGGCAGCAACAATGTGACGCCATACCACCACAGGGCCGTGGCGATGGCGCCGGGCCATTTGGGGAAGCGCGGATCCTTGTACAGGCTGGGAGTCAGCGAGACGTAGAGATAATAGAGCGCGACGCACAATATCGCCATCGGCACCAGCTTGGTGAAGGCGACGATCTGGATCGCCTCGTCGGCAAAGGGCAGGATCTGGTGCAGGAACTGGTCGATGCCGGTGATGATGACCTGCATCGAGAAGGCGAACATCACCGCGAAGACGCTGATCAGGGTGATGCCGATGGCGGTCAGCCGATAATGCCAGAAGGGCCGCGTGCTTTTCGTGCCATAGGCGCGGCGAAGGATATCGCGGATCGTCTCGATCAGGCTGCCGACCGTCCACAGCCCGACCAGCCCGCCCAACCAGAGCAATGGCCCCGTGCGCGCGTTCAGCACGTCGATGATCGGCTGGCGCACCACGTCGGCAACCCCCGGCGGCACGGTTGCCAGAAAGGCGCCGACCGCCGCCAGCCCGTCCTGCGAATGGCCGAAGATGCTCGCCACCGCCGCCGCCACGATGAAGAAGGGGAACAGCGTCATCAGCGAGAGATAGGCGAGGTTCCCGGCATGAATGAAACCGTCGCTATAGGTGCCGACGGCCACGCGCTTGGCGATTTCAAAGGCATGGCTGCCCGGCCGCACCCGATCGATATGGCGGTTGAAATGGGCGCGGGCTTCGTCGGCAAGCCGCTGGCGGCGGGATTCGGGGGAATAAGGCGAAGGCTGCGGCATCCCCCTCTAACACCCTAGACGCCGAGATGGGTCCGCACGGCGCGGCTGTCCTGCCAGCCTTCGACCAGCGCCTTGATCGCCGGATCGTCGGCGGGCACATCGATCAGCAAAGTGACGAGCTGGTCGCCGCGCTGGCCGCCGTTCTTGCCGGTAAACCCCTTGCCGCGCAGGCGCAGCGTCTTGCCGGAGGATGCGCCCGCAGGCACGCCCAGCATCACCGGGCCATCGACCGTGGGCACCTTGACCTTCGCCCCCTTCACCGCCTCGTCGAGCGTGATCGGCAGGTCCAGCAGCACATTGTCGCCGTCGCGGGTGAAGAAGGCGTGCGGCTTGACCTCGATCGTGACGATCGCGTCGCCCGCGCCGCCGGAGCCTTGCTGGCCCTTGCCGGAAAGCCGCATCTGCGTGCCCGTCTCGACCCCCGCGGGCAGTTTCAGGTCGATGGTCTTGCCGTCCTGAAGCGTGATCCGCTGCGGCGCGAGCGTGGCGGCGTCGACGAACTGGACGGCCAGGCGATAGGTGACGTTGGCGCCCTTTTGCGGCGGCGCCCCACGGCCAAAGCCGCCAAAGCCCCCGCCCCCTCCGCCCCGGCGTCCCGCGCCGCCACCGAACAGGCCTTCGAAAATATCCCCGAAATCCCCGCCGCCTTCCTGAAATTCGAAGCCGCCGCCCTGTCCCGGCCGGCCACGGAAGCCCCCTGCCCCCCCGCCGCCGAAGCCGAAGGGCGAGGTCGGATTGCCCTCCCCGTCAATCTCACCCCGGTCGAAGCGCGCGCGCTTGTCCTTGTCCGACAGCAGGTCATAGGCGCTGGTAACGGCGGAAAATTTCTCCGCCGCCTTAGGATTGTCCTTGTTCCGGTCGGGATGCAGTTCCTTGGCCAGCTTGCGATAGGCGGACTTGACCTCTGCCTCGCTCGCGCCGCGCGCGACGCCCAAAATGGAGTAGGGATCAGCAGCCATCGCCGTTCATGCATCCTTGTTCGAAGAAAAACCCGTTCGCATTCTATGTGGCGAAAGGCGCGGGATCGTTCAAGCGTGGTAAAGCCTTATCGACACGGCTTTATGAGGGGGGTACATCACCGCGCATGACCAATCCCTTCGACCTGTTCGATGCCTGGTATGTCGAGGCGCGCGAAACCGAGATCAACGACAGCAACGCCATGGCGCTCGCCACCGCCGACGCGCGCGGTCGGCCCTCGCTGCGGATGGTGCTGCTGAAGGGGCATGGACCCGACGGCTTCATCTTCTACACCAATTTCGAGGGGCGCAAGGCGGAGGAACTGCACGCCAATCCCCATGCGGCGCTGCTGTTCCACTGGAAGTCGTTGCGGCGGCAGGTCCGTATCGAAGGGTCGGTAGGTCCAGTGGACGACGCCACCGCCGACGCCTATTTCGCCACGCGCAGCCGCGACAGCCAATTGGGCGCCTGGGCGTCCGACCAGTCCCGCCCGCTGGAATCGCGCGATGTGTTCATGGCGCGGTATGAGGAAGTCAGCCTGCGGTTCGAAGGCGGGCCGGTGCCGCGTCCGCCCCACTGGTCGGGTTTCCGCGTTGCCCCCGAACGCATCGAATTCTGGCAGGATCGCGAACATCGCCTGCATGAGCGCCGCCTGTTCGAGCGGACCGCCGACGGCTGGCGCGAGGGGCTGCTCTACCCCTGAGGGCATGGATTTGGGCGCGGGATGGGCGCGGAATATGATCCTTCATTCGTTTAATGCGATGACGGCTCGGGGCGCCTCCGATTGCGGGCGCTGCGGGTGCCTGTTAGGTGTGGCAGCCTTGCAGGACAGACCATGAATGCGGCGCGCCCACGCGCCGGTTAAAGGAACGAGATGCGAAATCGACTGACGGCGTTCATCCTGACAGGCATGGTTCTGGGGGTGATCGTGGGCTTCGCCACCAATATCTGGGCGGGCGGCGACAAGAGCTTGGCCAAGGATGTGGCAGGCTATTATCATCTGCTGGCCGACATCTTCCTGCATCTGATCAAGATGATCATCGCGCCGCTGGTCTTTTCCACGCTGGTCGCGGGCATCGCCCATATGGGCGACAGCGCGGCGCTGGGGCGGATCGGCGGGCGCGCGCTTGCCTGGTTCATCATCGCCAGCCTGATCTCGCTGACCCTGGGCCTTATCTTCGTCAATTTCTTCGCGCCGGGCGAGGGACTCAACCTCGTGCGATCGGGCGCGGATGCGGGGGTCAATACCGAAGCGCTCAATTTCCAGGATTTCGTGCTGCATGTCTTCCCGACCTCCATGGTCGGGGCCATGGCGGAAAATTCGATCCTGCAGATCGTCGTCTTTTCCCTGTTCGTGGGCATCGCGCTGACCGCCATCGGGGAGAAGGGCAAGCCGATCATCACCGTGATCGAGGCGATGGTCGAACTGATGTTGCAGGTCACCGGCTATGTCATGCGCGTGGCTCCCTTCGCCGTGTTCGGAGCGCTCGCGTCGGTGGTGACGACCGAGGGTCTGGGCGTGCTCAAGACCTTCGGTGAGCTGGTGGGCGAATTCTACCTGTCGCTGATCGCGCTGTGGGTGCTGCTGTTCGCGGCGGGATCGATCTTCCTGGGCAAGCGGATGGTGAAGCTGATCCGCTATGTCCGCGAGCCGATATTGATCGCCTTCTCGACTGCCTCGTCGGAGGCGGCTTATCCCAAGATGCTGGAGCAGCTCGACCGCTTCGGCGTGCCGCGGCGGATCTACAGCTTCGTGCTGCCGCTGGGCTACAGCTTCAATCTGGACGGGTCGATGATGTATTCGACCTTCGCCACCATCTTCATCGCGCAGGCCTATGGCATCGACCTGCCGATCGCGACGCAGATCACGATCCTGCTGGTGCTGATGGTCACCAGCAAGGGCATCGCCGCCGTTCCCCGCGCTTCACTCGTCGTCGTGGCGGCGACGCTGGGGCAGTTCGACCTGCCGGTGGAGGGCGTGGCCTTCATTCTGGCCGTCGACCATTTCATGGACATGGGCCGCACCGCGACAAACGTGCTGGGCAATGCCATCGCCACCTCCGTCATCACCAAATGGGAAGGCATGCTGGAGGTCGAGGAACCGGAATATGTGGCCCATCCCAAGGCGCCGTCGCACACGCCCGCGCATGGCCGCGCCGGGCTGGAACTGGCGTCGGACATGGTGGAGGAAGAAAAGCGCAGCTAAGACGTCACGCCACTCCCCTTTAGGGCCAATCGACATTCAGATGATGACGTGCCGAAGATGGTGGTTTTTCGTGACCCTTGAAGCGAGTCACGTGCCTCGCTTCAATGCAGCGTACTAAAAGTAGGTGAGCACCGGAAGCTCGGAAAAGCGTCATTTGCAGGCCGTCAGGGCTGAATGTCGATTGGCCCTAAGGCTTCTTCACCGCCTCAGCCCAATAGACCAGGCTCCGGGCGAAACTGGCGAAGCCGCGTTCCAGCGCGGCGCCGCTTTCGCCATGGGGGCGGGCTTCGGCGTCCAGCGTATCCCCGATCTGGCCGACGCTGAGGCGCTCGGGGATGACGGTCATGCCCATGGCGTTCAGCGTCACCGTCCAGGCGGCGTGGCTGTTGACGCCGGCATAGCGGCCCATGGAATAGCTGGCGATGCCCGCGGGCCGGCGATCGAATTCCTTGAGGAAATGGTCGGTCAGGTTCTTGAGCCCCGGCTGGACGCCGCGATTATATTCGCCCGCGACGAAGACGAAGGCGTCCGCAGCCTTGAGGCGCTGCGAGAGCGCCGTCATGGCGGCGGGCGCTTCGCCGGGCGGATAGTCGCTGTAGCGCAGGTCGAGCATCGGCAGACCGATCGCCTTTGCGTCGATGAGTTCGGCTTTGTGATCCAGAGCCTGAAAGCCGTTGATCAGATAATCGGCCAGGCGGATGCCGAGGCGGCCCCGCCGATAGGAGCCGTAAAGGACGAGGATATCGAGCGCCATGGGAGACTCCCTTCCCTGAATGGGTGGAGGGAGTGTCTCACTGACGCTCGATGACGTCCAGTGAGTTGAAGTGGATCGTGCTCCTGCGGAGGCAGGATTACGAAATCCCCAATTCAGCGCTCGACCACCGTCACATCCATCCGGAATGCCCGCTCCGTCCCCGGCCTGAGCCGCATGATCCCCTGCTTTTCCCACACATCGCCGGAAAAGCCGACCGGATCGGCCATCCCCGCCCAGGGCTCAACGCAAAGATAATGCGCGCCCGGCCTCTGCCACAGCCCCAGCCAGGGCGTATCGGGAAAGTCGATCTTCAAACCCGTCCGCCCCGGCACGCCCCAAAACAGGCTGCGGCTCTCCAGCCGGTCCCAGATCAACGCGTCCGCCTCGAACATCGCATGGGTCGGCGCGAGCACATTCCCCTCCACCGGGGTCGCCACATTCTCCAGCGCAATCAGCCCCGGCTCCTCGCCCACTTTGCGGATCGGCGCGGGTTCGGCCTTCTCGAACAGCACCCGATGCTCTTCCACCGCGCCGCCATAGGGCAGCGGCCAGGCGAAGGCCGGATGATAGCCGAAGGAAAAGGGCATGTCGGCCTGACCCTCATTCGATATGATGGCGGCCATCCGCAGCGTCCAACCTTCGATCGCAAAGCGCATGTCCATCCGGAAATCGAAGGGATAGACCGCCCGCGTCTCCGCATCCGCCTCCAGCCGGAAGGTCACGGCATCGGCGCTCCGCTCCACCGCCGCAAAATTTCTCAGCCGCGCAAAGCCATGCTGCAGCATCGGGTAGTCCTGCCCCTCGAAACGATAAACGTCGCCTCGCGATCGCCCGACAAAGGGAAAGAGCAACGGCGCATGCCCCGCCCACCAGCGCGGATCGGCATCGGTCATCAACTCGCGCCCTTGGCTGTCCTTGAGCGACCAAAGCTCCGCGCCGAGGGGATGGACGCTGGCGCTCAGGCCGTCTGAACCGATGGTGATGAATTCGTCCGCCATGCGCCAAGAATCTCCCATTGCCACGCCCCCGCATAGCGGCGAAGCAGGCCGGGAACCACGCCCTATCTTAAAGGTTTGAAAGTCAGGGAGAAAAAGGGATGAAATGGATATTCGTGGCTGCGCCGCTGCTTTTTTCGACTGCCGCTCCGGCGCAGGTGCAGGAGAAGAAGGACGACACCCTCAAAAAAGCCGGCAGCATCGCCACGCAACCGGCGCGGGATGTCGGCATCGACAAGGATAAGATTCCCCAAGTCCTGCAAAGGGCGGTCGAAGACCCTTATGGACGCCCAGCATCGCGTAGCTGCAAGAACCTCAAGGCGGCGCTGGACGAACTGAACGCCGTCCTCGGTCCCGACTTCACTGTCGGTCAAAAGGCCAATGAAAACCGCACCGGCAAGATCGCGGAGGCGGTCGGCAAGACGATCGTCAATTCAATCATCCCCTTTCGCGGCCTGGTGCGGGAGATCAGCGGCGCGGCCCCCGCCGAGCGCCGTCTGGAAGCCGCCGTCACCGCCGGCATAGCCCGGCGCGGCTATCTGCGCGGGATTGCGGCCGAAAGGGGTTGCAAGATCATGAGCCCGCCGCCGACTCCGCAGGAAAATGCCGAGGATGCGCCCCGGAAATAAGCAGCCATAGCGCAAATACCGCTTCGGCCAGCAACGCGACGATGTCCGCCTGGATCACCGTCGCATCGGCCAGGTCAGGCGCGATCAGCGCGACCGATCGCACCGCCATCTGGATGAAACCGCCCAGCGCCAGCCCGACGCCGACGGCTTTGGGCAGCCGCCCCGATCGAAAGGCAAGCAAGCCGATCAGCAGCAGATAAAGCCCGATGAAGATGCGTCCGATCCCCTGCACGGCTTGCCCCAGCGCAAGGAAAATCTGCACCAGCGAATGCACTTCCGCCATGCCGATCCCTGGATGCGGCGCGCTGTCGAGCAGGACCGGCGGCGCCATGGTCATGAGGCTGCTCGCGGCCAATGTGGCAATCCCGGTCAGCGACATCAAAGCCGCCACCCGCGCCAGATTGCGCGCAACAGGCGCGAACAGCGCGTAAAGCAGCGCCGTCGCCACGGCCATCCCGCACAACACGACGACATCGGCGGCTTCCCCGATCCGATAGAGCCAGGGATAATCCGCGATATTGCGCGCCGTCTCCCGCCCATTGCCGGGCACGACCAGCGCCGCCCGCGCCACCGCATCGCCAAGGATGCGGGCAGCCATCGCGCCGAGAATGAAGAGTCCGGCGAGCCGCGCTTTTCCGTCAACCCCGGCGAACAGCTTCATGCGCGGCGTGCCTTTCCAGCCCGTTCACCCAAAAGTGAATCGGATCGTTCCTCTGGTCGGTATGGCGCGGCCTTCGCTGTCGATGGCGGGCAAGAGCAAAGCATGCCTTTCGAGAACGGGGCATAGCTGTTCAGTAAAGAACGAAGCTCTGGCCCTATCTTCGACAAGGCAATTGTGCATCCGACCGGCGGTAGTGACAATGAAGCGAATCAGCACGTCCCTACCCTGGAAAGCCGCCAAAGCCGGTCTTTCTTGATATAATGTGTCAAGCCAATTCTCCGGTGAAATTGGCGTTGCTCCTCCGAAACCCAGAGCATCGGCGCTGTCTTTTGCCGCCGGCCCGTTGCTCATCCTCGCCCATCTCACAACGAGAGGGATATCAACGGATTCCGGTTTTCCGTTCGCGTCCAAAGCAGGCGAAAAGGGCCATCTATGTGCAACGAGAGAGCAACTTGGCTTGCGTAATATTTCCGGTCCTTCGTTGGCCATTACTTCGCACCGCACTTGGCCATCCGGCTCAACCCGCACCCGGATCGGAATATCACCGGCAAGCCCGTTTATCAGTGCTTCTGGAGGATAGTCATTCCTCTGAATCCTCACGACCAGCGCGGATGATGAAGCGCTAACCGCTTGGCCCAAGCAGCATATCGCCCAAAACAGCAGCATGCTTTTACACCAAGCCGACCGATTCATATTACCCCCTCAGACTGCCGCCCAGCTTCTCGGCCGCCTTCACCACCGCCGCGCTGATCGCGTCCAGCTCCTCCTGGGAGAAGCTCTTTTCGCCCGGTTGCAGGGTGATTTCGATGGCGAGACTCTTCTTGCCCTCTTCCACGCCTGGGCCCACGAAGACGTCGAACAGCCGCGCATCGACAATGGCTTTCTTGTCCGCGCCCTTGACTGCACGTACCAGCGCATCGGCCTCGACCGCCTGATCGATGACGAAGGCGAAGTCACGCTTCACCGCCTGCAACGCGGGCGGCGCATAGGGCGCGCGCATGAAGCCGCTGTTCCGCTTGGTCGGGATCGCATCGAGGAAGATCTCACCCGCGACCACCGTGCCGGTCAGCCCGAACTGCTTGGCGAGGCTGGGATGCAGCACCCCGAACTCGGCCAGCACGACCTTCGGCCCCAACCGCAGCGTGCCCGACTGGCCCGGATGATAGGCGGCCGAAGCTTCAACAAAGCTCTGCAAATTCGCCACCGGCGCACCGGCAGCAGCCAGCAGCGCGATCACCTCGCTCTTGGCATCGAAGGCGGAGAAGGCCTGCGCCTTGCCCGTCTGCCAGCCCCGCGCAACCTTCTCGCCCGCCAGCACGAAACCGACCGTGGCCCGCTCCTTGTCGGCGAAATAGCGCCGTCCCAGCTCGAACAGCCGCACCGCAGCCGCGCCGCGATCCATGTTCCGCCGCGTGGCCGACAGCAGGCCCGGCAGCAGGGAGGGGCGCATCACCTTCAGATCTTCGGAAATGGGATTGGCGAGCGTCCAGTCGCCGCCACCGACCGAGGCCGCTTCCTTCTCCGAAATGAAGGACCAGTTGATCGCCTCGGCCAGACCCCGCGCCGCCGCCGTCCGGCGCACGCGCCGCTCGACATTCTGCTCGGGTGTGGCGGTCGGCTTGGCGACACCGGGCATGCGGGGCAGGGGGGTGGAGGGCACCTGATCCAGCCCGACGATGCGCACCACTTCCTCGACAATGTCGGGCCAGCCGTCGACGTCCCGCCGCCAGCTCGGTACGCTGACGGTCCAGTTGGCCGGCGTCGTCACCGGCATGCCGTCCTGATATTCGAAGGTGGAATCATTGCCCTGAATGCCGAAGCCAAGGCTTTCAAGGATGCGCTTCTGCTCGCCCTCGGACACATCGACGCCCGCCAGCGCCAGGCATTGTGACGGCTCGTAGGTCACGGTCTTGTTCGCCACGGGCGGCGAACCCGCCCGCGTCGCCTCGCTGGCCGTGCCGCCGCAAAGCTTGACCACCAGATCGGTCGCGATCGACAGGCCGTCATCGAGGAAGGCGGGATCCACCCCGCGCTCGAACCGCCCGCGGGCGTCTGAGGTCAGCGCCAGTTTCTGCCCCGTCACTGCGATCCGCTCCGGCGTGAAATAGGCGCATTCGATCAGCACGTCGGTCGTGCCGTCCTGCGCGCCCGAATGCTCGCCGCCCATGATGCCGCCAATGTCATGCACGGCCTCATCGTCGGCGATGACGGTCATCGTCTCATCGACGGTGTAGCTCTTGCCGTTGAGCGCCAGTATCTCTTCGCCGGCCTTGCCCTTGCGCGCCACGAGCGGACCTTTCAGCGTCGCCATGTCATAGACATGCAGCGGCCGCCCAAGGTCGATCATGATATAGTTGGTGATGTCGACCAGCGCGCTGATCGGCTTCTGCCCGATGGCCTTCAGCCGCTTCGCCATCCATTCGGGCGACGCGCCATTGGTCACGCCGCGAACGGTCCGCGCGAAGAAAGCCGGGCAGCCCTCTTCATCCTCGACCCGTACATCCGGCCCCGGCCCAACGCCCTCGACGGTCGGCACGACAATGGCGTTCAGCGTGCCGAGGCCCGCCGCCGCCAGATCGCGCGCAATGCCGCGCACGCCCATGCAGTCCTGCCTGTTGGGCGTGATCGACACATCGATCACTGGATCGTCCAGCCCAGCCCATTGCGCATAGACTTGCCCGACCGGCGCATCCGGGTTCAGCTCGATGATCCCGTCATGATCCTCGCCCAGTTCCAGCTCCCGGAACGAGCACATCATGCCGTTGGACTCGACCCCGCGAATGGCGGTCTTTTTCAGCACCATGCCGTTGACCGGCACCACCGCGCCCTCGGTCCCGAACACGCCGACCAGACCGGCACGCGCATTGGGTGCGCCGCACACGACCTGCAACGCGCCGTCGCCCGCGTCCACGGTCAGCACCTGCAACTTGTCCGCCTGCGGATGCGGATCGGCGGTCAGCACTCGGGCGATCCGGAAGGGGGCCAGCTTCTCCGCCGGATTTTCGACACCCTCGACCTCAAGCCCGATGTTCGTCAGACCTTTAAGGATCGTCGGCAGGTCGGCATCGGTCTTGAGATGCGTCTTGAGCCAGCTCAGCGTGAACTTCATGCGCCCACTCCTCCGCTGAGCGTCGGAACATCCAGCGCGGAGAAGCCATAATGTTTCAGCCAGCGCAGATCGCCGTCGAAGAAAGCGCGCAAGTCGTTCATCCCATATTTCAGCATCGCCAGCCGGTCGACGCCGGTGCCGAAGGCAAAGCCCTGCCATTCATCCGGGTCCAGTCCGCACGCCTCGATCACGCGGCGGTTGACCATGCCGCTGCCCAGCACTTCCAGCCAGCCGCCACCCGGCGCATCGCCGTCGCCGCCGATCACCCGCTGGCCGTTGGTCAGCGTATAGCCCACGTCCACTTCGACCGAAGGCTCGGTGAAGGGGAAATAGCTCGGCCGCAGCCGCAGCACGATATCGTCGCGCTCGAAGAAAGCCTTCAAGAAGGTTTCCAGCGTCCACTTCAGATGACCGAGCGTGATCCCCTTGTCGATCACCAGCCCCTCGATCTGATGGAACATCGGCGTATGCGTCGCGTCCGAGTCCGAGCGATAGACCCGGCCCGGCGCAATGATACGGATCGGGGGCTCCCCGTTCATCATCGTGCGGATCTGCACCGGGGAGGTGTGGGTGCGCAGCAGCATCTTTTTCCCGTCCTCAGCGTCGGGGAAATAGAAGGTGTCATGCATCGCCCGCGCCGGATGCGTCTCCGGGATGTTGAGCGCGGTGAAATTATGCCAGTCGTCCTCAATCTCCGGCCCGGTCGCCACGGAGAACCCCAGGTCCGCGAAAATCTCCGCCAGTTCGTCCATCACCTGGCTGACGGGATGAACCGACCCCTGCGCACCCAGCTCAGCAGGCAGCGTCATGTCGATCTTCTCGGCGGCCAGCTTCGCATCAAGCGCCGCTTGCTCCAGCGCCGCCTTCTTCTCCGTCAGCGCCGCTGTCACGCTCTCGCGCAAGTCCTGTATCGGCGGGCCTTTCTCCAGCCTCTCTTCCGGACTCATCGGCCCAAGGGTCTTGAGCAGCCCCGTCACCACTCCATTCTTGCCCATGGCGCCCACACGCAGCGCTTCCAGCGCCTCCAGCGTGTCCGCAGCCTCGATGTCGGCGATCAGGCCGGCTTTCAGATTGGCAATCTCACTCATCTTAAAGTCGTTCCCGCGAAGGCGGGAACCCATCTCCCGCACTATCCAAATTCCAAGGCGCTCAATCGATGCGCCGACTCTCCAAAGCCTCAAAACCCAAATCGAGAGCGAAATCACGCCATTCGGGATTATCCCGCTCGATCAGGTCGATCTTCCACTGCGTGTTCCACTTCTTGATCTGCTTCTCGCGCCGGATCGCCTCTTCCATCGAACCGCCGCTCTCGAACCAGACCAGCCGGTGCACGCCGTAGTCTTTTGTGAAGCCATCAATCAAGCCGGAACGATGCTGATGCAGCCGTTGAATGAGGTTTGAAGTGGCTCCGATGTACAGCGTGCCATTCTTATGACTGGCCAAAATGTAGACTGTCGGATCGAAGTCGCGTTGCATGGCCAGTCCGGAGATGGATTCCCGCCTTCGCGGGAATGACGATTAAGCCCGCGCGCCCAGCAGCGCCCCACCGAAACCGATGAACATCAGCCCCGTCCCTCGGTTGAACAGCCGCTGCCGGTTCGCGGGCGTCAGCCAGCGGGCGAGCTTCACCCCGCCCAGCGCATAGACGCACTGCCAGCCGAACTCGATCGCGACGAAGCTCATCACCAATATCGCCAACTGCACCGCAAAGGGCCGGTCCGTATCGATGAACTGCGGAAACAGCGCGGCGGCGAAGATGATGAGCTTGGGGTTGGACAATCCCGTCAACAGCCCGGTCCCATAGAGCGCCCGCAGCGACCGCGCCCGCGTGGCGCCGATCTCGCCCGCTTCGCCCACCGGCGCACACCAAGCCTTGACGCCCAGCCAGAGCAGATAGGCGACCCCCGCATAGCGCAGCCCGTCGAACAGTCGAGGCGAGGCCTTCAGCAACGCTCCCAACCCCAGCGCCGAAGCGATCAGGCAGAGCAGGATCGCGCTCATCAGCCCCGCCATGGTGGCGATGGCCCGTCGCGGCCCATGGTGAATGCTCTGCGTCATCACATGCAGCATGTTCGGTGCCGGCGTGGCCGAGATCAGGAAAACCGCCGTGACGTACAACCACCAGACATGCAACGACATGGGATCAAGCCTCCGAAAAAGGCAGAAACGAAAAAGGGCGCCGAAGGCATCTGCCCCGGCGCCCCTTTGGACGATCTTGCGACCGATCCGGCTCAGGCTGCGGGCAGCGCAGCCTTCGCCTGGGCGATGATGGCGCTAAACGCCTCGCCTTCGTGCATCGCAATGTCGGCCAGAACCTTGCGGTCCAGCTCCACACCGGCCAGCTTCAGGCCGTGCATGAACTGCGAATAGGTCAGGCCTTCAGCGCGGACGCCAGCGTTGATGCGCTGGATCCACAGGCCACGGAAGGTCCGCTTCTTGACCTTGCGGTCGCGATAAGCGTACTGGCCGGCCTTTTCGACGGCCTGGCGAGCGATACGGATCGTGTTCTTGCGACGGCCATAATAGCCCTTCGCCTGATCCAGAATCCTCTTATGCTTCGCCTTGGTGGTCGTACCACGTTTTACGCGTGCCATGTGCCTCTACTCCTTACTTCAGGCCGTAGGGCGCCCAGAGGCGCACATGTGCCACGTCGGCGTCGGACATGACCGAGGTGCCGCGGTTCTGGCGGATATACTTGGCGTTGTGGCTGATCAGGCGGTGACGCTTGCCAGCGACGCCGTGCTTGACCTTGCCGGAAGCGGTGAACTTGAAGCGCTTCTTCACACCGCTCTTGGTCTTGAGCTTGGGCATTTTCGTCTCCTTCTTCAGCGCGACGATTACGGACAGCCACGGCAGCCCTAGTTAGCCGGGCGGTCCTTCCGAATATCGCGAAGGGCGGCCCATAGTCGGAAGATCGCGCCAAAGCAAGCGATTCGGACCCAAAAGCGCTGCCCGGCGTTGAACCGCCATGGCCGACGCCGATCCCCTCCGGCCGGACATGCCGGCGAACGAGGTGCCGCGCCCCGGCGGCGCGCGCTATCACCTGTACCGTGCCCGGGAACATTGGCGCAAAATCCCGCTGCCCTTCCGCGTCCTGCTCTGGATCGTCGGCATCATCTTCGCGCTGTGGCTGATCCTGTTCGTCACCAAGGGCCGCTTCCTCAAACACCCCTTCGAGCGCTTCCTGACCAGCCGCCTCGAACGCCCCGTCAAGGTCGGCGGCGACTTCCAGCTCTATTTCGATCCCGTCACCATCAAGTTCCGCGCCGAAAAGATGACGGTCGCGAACACTCAATGGGCAAGCCGCCCCGATTTCTTCCGCGCCGACCTGATCGACAGCCGAATCGCGCCTTTAAGCCTCCTCTTCGGAGACAAATATCGCGTCGGCTGGCTCGAACTGCGCAATGCGGCGGCCGACCTCGAATGGTCCCGCGACGGCAAGAGCAATACATGGACTTTCGGCGACCCCAACAGGAAGGGCGAGCCGCTCAACCTTCCCCTGATCCGCCGCGCACTGCTGGCGGGTACGACGCTGCGCTATCGCGATCCCCGGATGCAGCTCGCCACCGATATCGGCTTCGAAACGGTGAAGGCGCAGGACAGCCGCTTTGCCAGCGACGTGCGTTTTTCGGGCACCGGCACGATGCGGCAGCGACCCTTCACCCTGCGCGGCGGCCTGCTCTCGCCCAATGAAACGGTGATGGGCGGCAAAAACAGCTTAGCCCTTCATGCCGAGGCTGGCGCCACCATTCTCGAAGTCAGCGGCACCCTCCCCGGCGCGACCGAGATCAAGGGCGCCGATCTGCGCCTCATCACCCACGGTCCCAATCTCGCCCGGCTGTTCGACTTCCTGGGCGTCGCCATTCCCGAGACCCGGGATTACCGCCTGACCTCCGCACTCACCAGGCAAGGCGGCGAATGGCGATTCACGCACCTCAAGGGCCGCTTTGGCGATAGCGACCTCGCCGGGCGGCTGACCGTCTCGCTCCCCAATAACCGCTTGCTGCTGAAGGCTGCCCTGACGACCCAGACGCTCGACATCCTCGATATCGGTCCCTTCATCGGCTACGACCCGCAGAAGCTGGAGGCCCAGGGCGCGGACGGCGCGATCAGCACCGTGGGCGGCACGCCGCGCATCCTGCCTGACGCGCCGCTTCGGGTTGAAGCGCTGCGCAATTTCGACGCCCGGCTCCAATATGACGTTCGCCGCATCCGCGCGGAACATGTGCCGATCTCCAATATCGGTCTCACTTTGGCGCTCGATCACAGCCTGCTGAAGCTGTCGCCGCTGACCTTCGACATGTCCGGCGGCCATCTGAGTTCCGATATTTCCATCAATGCGCGCGGCCAGCCGGTGCGCACCACCTACGACATCCGCCTGTCTCCCACGCCCATGGGCAAGCTGCTCGCCCGCTGGGGCGTCGAGGAATCCGGCACCACCGGCATGATCAAGGCCCGTGTCCAGATGACCGGCCTGGGCGACACGCTGCACGATTCGCTCAGCACATCCGACGGGCGCATCGCCGTCATCCTGCCCGCCGGATCGATGTGGACCCGCAACATCCAGCTTTCCGAGCTCGATATCGGCACCTTCATCACCAAGATGTTCTCGGGCAAACTCAAGAAGCCGGTCCAGATCAATTGCGGCCTCATCGCCTTCACCGTTCGCAACGGCGTGGCGGCGGCGGACCCGATCATCATCGACACCGAAAAAAATGTGCTGCTGGGCCGAGGCGGCTTTTCCTTCCGCAATGAAAGCCTCGACCTCTCCTTCCGCGCCGACGGCAAGAAGTTCAGCCTCTTCTCCGGCCAGTCCCCGGTCAGCCTCGACGGCACTTTCGTCAAACCCCATATCGACGTCATCAGCCCCGAGCTGATCGCGCGCGGCGGCGCGGCAGCGGCGCTGGGCGTCGCCGCCAGCCCACTCGCTGCCGTTCTCGCCTTTGTCGACATAGGCGACGCGAAGAGCGCGGCCTGCGGTCCGGTCCTTGCCGGTGCGACCGCTACCGCCCAACGCACCAAGGGCGGCAAGCCCCGCGACGATGTCGGCCACGGCACCACGGCCAAGGACGAAGCCGGCAAGGGCAGCCAAAAAGAGAAAAAGAGTCAGGAGAAGAAATTCCTGGGCATCTTCTGATCCGCCTGCAAAGCGCCTATCCTGCGCCGGTCCGACGCTTTTTGAAGAGGGGAAGCCGCACATGACAGAAGCACAAAGCCCCACGGCCATACGTCCCACAGCAGGCGTCGTCCCGCACCTGACCATCGGCAATGACAAGGCGGCCGAAGCCATCGCCTTCTATTCCCGCGCTTTTGGCGCCGCCGAACTGATGCGCCATGTCGCGGAGGGTCGCCAGCGCATCATGCACGCGCATTTGCGCATCAATGGCGGTTCGTTGATGCTGAACGACCATTTCCCTGAAATGAGTGGCGGCACCCCGGCCGAGGCGCCCAGGGGCGTCACTCTACATCTGGCGGTCGACGATGCCGACGCCTGGTGGAAACGCGCGATCGAAGCGGGGGCGGGCGTCCGTTTCCCGATCGAAAACCAATTCTGGGGCGAGCGTTATGGCCAACTGACCGATCCCTATGGCCATGTCTGGTCGATCGGCGGTCCGATCAAGCGGTCCGATCAAGGTGCGTCGTGATGAGCGTTCGCGCCGGGTTTTGAAATATATTCGCTTCAGCGTGGATTACTGTGATCGCCCCCTCCCGGTTCGCGGGAACGCCATATTAGCCAATGGCCGGTTGCCGCCACTAAACGATCACTGCTCCTGCGAGGGCAGGAGCATGGCGCACTAGAATCGACATCAATGTGCGCCCTCCACCCTTAACCGCCAAAGAAAAACGCCCCGGCCGGAAGGTCGGAGCGCGTCTCTCTATCCAAGGTAAAAGCCGTCAGAACGGTACTTCGTCATCCAGGTCATTGTCGAAATTCGGCCCGCCCGCGCTGCCGCGACCGCCACCCGAGGAGCGGCCGGAACCGCTGCCAGAGCCGCCGCCGCCGAAATCATCATAATCACCGCCGCCAAAACCGCTCGATCCGCCGCTCCAGTCGCTGCCGCCCTGCGAGCGGCCACCACCGCCGAAGCCGCCGCCCGGTGCGCCGTCCAGCATGGTCAACACCGCGCCCGGCCCTTGCAGCACGACTTCGGTCGTGTAGCGGTCATTGCCCGACTGGTCCTGCCATTTGCGGGTGCGCAACTGGCCCTCCAGATACACCTTGCTGCCCTTGCGCAGGAAGCGTTCGGCAACGCCAGCCAGGCCTTCGGAGAAGATCGAGACGCTATGCCATTCGGTGCGCTCCTTGCGCTCGCCCGAATTGCGGTCCTTCCAGCTTTCGGAGGTCGCGATCCGCAGGTTGCACACCTTGCCGCCATTCTGAAAGCTCTTCACTTCCGGGTCCGCGCCCAGATTGCCCACCAGAATGACCTTGTTGACCGAACCCGCCATGTTTCCTCCGAAGCGTTAGCAGGCTCTTATAGCGGGCTGTTTCCGGAATGGAACCGGCTCAATGCGCCATCGCGCCAAGGGCCAGGCCTCCCGCGAGCAGCGCCAGCCAGGCAGCCGCGATCCGGGGAAGCCAGCGCACGCGGCCGATTCCGGCGCCGAGTCCCGCCCAAAGCAGGGCTGCGGCAATCACGGACAGAGCCAGGATCAGCAGATCGGACGCGAAGGCAGGGCGGGTTGCGGCGGGGAGGAGAACAAGGCCGATGATCAGCCCCTTGGGGTTGAGCAGGGTCGTGACGAACAGCTGCCGGGCGGTGATGTCGGCGGTTCCGCCGGTTGGCATGGCGGCGCGCCAGAGCTTGAGCGCCAGATGCAGAACCCAGATGGCGGCGCCGAGCTTGATCGCCTGCGAGAGCCAGCTTGCGATGCCATCCTTGCCCAGCATGGCGAGCGGGATCACCACGATCAAATAGGCGCCGAGTTCCGCAGGGATCAGCGATGCCGCGCGGCGCAGACCCTTCTGCCCGCCCACCAGCGCCATCAGGCTGTTGGTGGGACCGGGGGTCAGCAGCAAGGCCCAGAGGGCGAATGTGAAGAGAAGGGGGCTGGCCATGACCGGCGGGCTAGGCTTTTTTGGTTCGCCTCGCCTTGACCGGGCGCAAAATTCTCAACCCAGCCCGATGGCGGTCGCGGTCCAATAAGTGAGGCCCGCCGCGACATAGGCCAGCACGAACAGATAGCCGATCATGAACAGCGGCCATTTCCAGCCATTGGTTTCCCGCTTCGTCACGGCGATGGTCGAGATGCATTGCGGCGCGAACACGAACCAGGCGAGGAAGGCGAGTGCGGTCGGCAGCGGCCACTTATCCTTCAGCCGGTCGCCCAGGCTGCGTTCCAACTTCGCCTCATCCTCGTCCGCGTCGAGCGAATAGACGGTGGCGAGGGCTGAAACGGCGACTTCTCGCGCCGCCATGGCGGGGATCAGGGCCAGCGAAATGTCGCGGTTGAAGCCGATCGGCTCCAGCACGAGGTTGAGGCCGTTGGCGACGCGGCCCGCAATCGAATAATTGACCTGGCTGACGCCGCTATTCTCCGGCGCCTTGGGGAAGCTGAGCAACACCCAGAGGATCACGGTCGAGGTGAAGATGATCGTGCCCGCGCGCTTGAGGAAAATCACCGCGCGCTGCCACAGGCCGAGCAATATGTCCTGCGACCGGGGCCATTGATATTTGGGCATCTCCATCAGGAAACCGCCGCTGGCGCCCTTGGTGACGGTCCGGCGCAGGACCAGCGCGGCCAGCATCGCGCCGACGATGCCGGAAATATAGAGGAAGAAGAGGACCAGCCCTTGCAGGCCGATGCCGAGCGCCACGGTGCGCGCCGGGATGAAGGCGCCGATGATCACCGCATAGACCGGCAGCCGCGCCGAGCAGGTCATCAGCGGCGCGATCAATATGGTGGTCAGCCGATCCTTCGGGTCCGCGATGGTGCGGGTCGCCATGATCCCCGGCACCGCGCAGGCGAAGGAGGAGAGCAGCGGGATGAAGGCGCGGCCCGAAAGGCCGACCTTCGCCATGATGCCATCCATCAGGAAGGCGGCGCGGACCATATAGCCGGTCGCCTCCAGCATCAGGATGAAGAAGAAGAGGATCAGGATCTGCGGCAGGAACACGATGACCGATCCGACGCCGTTCAGCACGCCGTCGACCAGGAAGGAGCGCAGCAGTCCGCCGGGCAGTGCCGCCATCACGGCATCGCTGGCGCTGGCGACAAAGCCCTCGATCATGGCGATCGGTGCTTCGGACCAGGCGTAAACCGCCTGGAACATGATGAAGAGCAGGGCGAGCAGCAGGATCAGCCCCGCTACCGGATGGAGCGCCACCCGGTCGACCGCGGCGGTCAGGCGGCGGGAGGGGGTTTCACGCACGATGGCGGCGCGGGCGATGCGGCGCGCTTCCTGGCGCAGGCCGTCGAAATCGCGTTGTTCGCCTGAAGCGCGGACCCTGCCTACGCTGCCGTCGAGCATCGATTCCAGTTCTGTACGCAGATGGTCCAAGCCACGCTTGCGGACCGCGACGGTGGAGATCACCGGCACGCCCAGCTCGCGGGAGAGGATATTGGCGTCCAGCTCCAGCCCGTCACGGGTGGCGAGGTCGACCATGTTGAGCGCCACGATGGTCGGCAGGCCGAGTCCGATCAGTTCCAGCGCGAAGCGGAGATGATTGTCGAGATTGGAGGCGTCGACCACCACCACCAGTGCATCGGGCAGGCGTTCGCCCGCCTGCTTGCCCAATATGACGTCCCGCGTCACCTGTTCGTCGGGGCTGGTGGGGTTGAGGCTGTAGGTGCCGGGCAGGTCGACCAGTTCGATCGGGCGGCCATCGGACAGGGAAAAGCGGCCCGCCTTGCGCTCCACGGTGACGCCGGGATAATTGCCCAGCTTCTGGCGGGCGCCGGTCAGCGCGTTGAACAGGGCGCTCTTGCCAGCGTTGGGATTGCCGACCAGCGCGATCAGCGGCAGGCCGGTCATGCGCCTTTTTCCGTCGCGATGTCGTCCTGCGGCCCGGTGCGGACCGTGATGGCGGCGGCATGGTTGCGGCGCATGGCGATGGTCATGCGGCCGACCTTGCAGGCGATGGGGCCACGGCCCAGCAGGCCGCCATGGTGCAGCGCCTCCACGCTGGCGCCTTCGCACAGGCCGAATTCCCGCAATCTCTGCCCGTCGGATGCGGACAAGGCTTTCCAGTCGATCAGGTCCACATAAGCGGGTTGGCGCAACGGCAGTTCGGTCAGGCGCAAGGGTAAGGCACTCGTCATTTACTTCTGCGAGTGACTATCAATACCGATTGGAAAAGGCCAGCGCGAATCGGCGCGGCGGCGCGGCAGATTATATGGCGGGGTAACGCAGCCGCCCGATGAAGCGGGCGAAGCTCAGCCGTTCGCCGCCGCCTATGCCCTTCCACTGGGCCTTGGCGCGCTCGAACCGCATCACGCCCTCGATCCGCCGGGCCAGAAAAGCGCGGGTTTCCGTCCAATCCTCGCTCTCGTCATCGACGAAGACCAGCAGGGTCGCGGCATAAACGCCCGCCAGCGTCAGGCGCTTCGTATAGTGGTTGAGGTCGGTCGACTCGTCGCCTGCGGCGCGCCACATGCCGTCGGCGGCGCGCCAGCCGAGCTTGGCGGCGCGGGCGGCGTTGCGCGGCATGGCCAGGGTCGCCTGGGCCCGGCGCAGCGCTTCCCGGTCGCGCGCGAGCAGGGTGAGGCGGGTTTCGACAAGCGCGATGATGCGCTGGCGAATCGAGAGCGCGGCCAGCTTTTCCGGCGGCAGCGCTGCCAGCATCCGCGTGTCGATGCTTTCGAACCACGCATCGATCATGTCCATCGCGCCGTCGGGGAAGGCCAGCGCGGCGATATCGGCATCGATGCCGCATTGCTCCGCCGCCATCGTCACGGCCTCCGGACGCCAGCCGTCGAAGGCGGCGTGACGGGGCAGGATCGGGGCAAGCGCGGCGCGGACTTCGTCCAGCGTCATGTCCTGGTGCGTCGGGGTCATGACAGGCTATTAAGCCCGGCCGGGCAGGCGCACAAGCACCCGCGCCGATTAGCCGGAATCAGCGCGGGGAAAGCAAATCTTGCCCATCTTCTGCGGGAAGAGGGGTTGAAGCGGCCATGGCGGCTTCCTAGTTGGCTTTGGCAGGCACATCCCGTTGCAATCTGCAACTTTGAAGAGGGAATATTTCATGGCCAATCTGTTCGAACCGGTGCAGCTCGGCGCGATCCATGCGCCCAACCGCATGCTGATGGCGCCGTTGACCCGCGGCCGCGCAACCCGCGACCATGTGCCGACGCCGATCATGGCGGACTATTATCGCCAGCGCGCTTCGGCGGGCCTGATCATCAGCGAGGCGACGGGCATTTCCCGGCAGGGGCTGGGCTGGCCCTATGCGCCGGGGCTTTGGTCGGATGAACAGGCGGCGGCGTGGCAGCCGGTGACGGCGGCCGTGCATGAGGCGGGCGGACGGATCGTCGCGCAGCTCTGGCATATGGGCCGGGTGGTGCACAGCAGCGTGACCGGCGAACAGCCGGTGTCGGCCAGCGCCACCACCGGGCCTGGCGATGCCCACACCTATGCGGGCAAGCAGCCCTATGAACCGGCGCGGTCGTTGGCCATCGAGGAAATTCCGGGCGTGATCGCGGACTATGTCCATGCCGCGCGTAACGCCATTGCAGCGGGTTTCGACGGCGTGCAGATCCATGCCGCGAACGGCTATCTGATCGACCAGTTCCTGCGCGACGGCAGCAACCATCGGGACGATAGTTACGGTGGATCGATCGAGAACCGCGTACGCCTGCTGCGGGAGGTGACGCAGGCGGTGGCCGATGCCATAGGCGCCGATCGCGTTTCGGTACGCCTGTCGCCCAATGGGGACTCGCAGGGCGTCGACGACAGCAATCCTTCCGCGCTGTTCGCGGCGGCGGCGGAGGTATTGCAGCAGATCGGCATCGCCTTCCTCGAATTGCGCGAACCGGGACCGGACGGCACCTTCGGCCGGACCGACGTGCCGCGTCAGTCGCCTGTCATCCGCCGGCATTTTTCCGGGCCGCTGATCCTGAACAGCGACTATGACCTGGAACGGGCGCAGCAGGATCTGGACAGCGGTTTGGCGGATGGGGTGAGTTTTGGCCGCGCCTTCCTGGCCAATCCGGACCTGCCGAAGCGTCTGCAGATCGACGCGCCGCTCAACAGCCCGAACATGGCGACGCTCTATAGCCAGGGTGCCGAGGGCTATGTCGATTATCCGGCGTTGGAGGAAGCGGCCGCCTGAGGCGTGGTCTGGGCAGGGCGAACATTCATTCCGTTTGAGTGCACCCTGCTCCTGCATTCGCAGGAGCAGATAAAATGCTTCGGCTGAATATTCACCCCAAACAGCCCTTCTGGCCGGTCAGCCCACCTTCTTGAAAAGCCAGCCTATGGAGGAGCCGCCGGGAAGCGCTTCGCTGGTGACCACCAACTGCCGCGTGCCGTGGGGACGGCCTTCGGCATCGGTCCAGAGGCTTTCCTCGATCGCCAGTTTTCCGGCATTGGCGCGGAATTGCCAGGTGGCGCCCGTGTCGATGCGCAGCAGCGCGCCCATGCCGTCGGCGGTGGACGTGGGTTCGACGCCCGGCGCCAGATGGAAACGGAGCTGGACCGGCAGCTTCACCGGCTTCCGCCTGCGGGCGGCGGGGGTCAGCATGTCCTCGCCCCGGACCTCCTTGCCGTCGCTGCTCATCATCAGCAGGCGGCGGTGGACATAGCCCATGCGGCGGACATAGCCGTCATGGGAAAGATCGAGGCGGCTGCCGCTTTCGCTTTCCTGACGGTTGATCTCGACCTCGGTCACGCCCTTGCCCAGCGTGCCGTCGGGCAACAGGGCAGTGGAATTGCTGTCATCGAGCACCAAAGTGCTGTGCGCGGCGGTGGTGCGCAGACCCTGCGCCAGATCGCGGCCGATCCATGCGCCTACCTGCGCGGCGCCGCCGCAATTGATGACGAGCCGCTGCGGGCCGTCGCTGATCTCGATCGCGCCGGTGGAGGCGCAGCCCGCGTCGGCCAATTGCGCGACCGGCGGCGGGGCGGCGTCGATCTGGACCACTGTGCCGCCGGCGGCAAGGCGCTGATAGCCCCACCCATTGGCCTGCCGCAGCGGACGGGCGCGCACGCGGCTGGCGCGGATCACGGCTTCGATGGTGGCGGGATCGATCGCGCCCGCGCCCTGCCAGTTGCCCAGACCCCCGTCGCCATGGGTGAGGCCGAGCAAAGCCGGAACCGCCTTGCCGAGCGCGTCCTTCAGGAAGGCCGGCGCCTGTTCGCGGCGCACCTCATAGACTGCGGCGACCATGGTCAGCAGCATGATCGTTTCCAACTGGTCGAGCGGGGAACGGGAGATGATGCCGCCATCGGTGTGAAGGCCGCTGTCGAGCGCGCGCTTCAGGCCCGCTTCCCCGAACAGCTTGCGCGCTGCGCCGCCGGGCAGCAGCATCGACGCCGCGACGATGCCGCCCCAGGCGACAAGGCGAGGCAGGCCGATATGCGCCTTGTCAGCGCCGCGATCGAGATGGCGGGCGGTGCGAGCGATGCAGTTCAGCACCAGCGAGCGGTAGACGAGGTCGCTGGACGACAGGATGAGCGGCGCATGGGCCGACCAGAAGAGCAGGCGCCACCCCGCATTGTCGGCGCGCCAGGCGGGTTCGCTGGGCGTCTCTGCATGGGCGTCGAGCCATTTGCGCATCACGCCTTCGGCCAGTGGCGCGGCCTGTTCGCGGGTGGCGACGGTGGCGAGATCGCGCAGCCAGTGAAAGCCGTGCAGATAATCGGTGAAGCCGGGCGACATACCGGAATTTTGGCCCGGATTGGCGAAATCCAATTTGCCCAAGGGCTGTTTCAGACCCCGGAACAGGAAATAGCCGGCCCGGATCGCCTGGCCCGCATGGGCGTTGCCGGGGATTTCGTCATCGGGAACGGCGAGCAGCTTGAGCGGATATTTGCCCTTCAAGCGGCGGCCGTGGATCGGCGTCTTCCAACTGAGCAGGTAGAAGCGGTTGGCGACGCGCTGGGCCAGCGAAAGCCCCTTGTCATCCGCGATGCGGATGAGCCGCTTGCCCTGTTCGATTCCGTCTTCCGGCCGGTCGGTTTCGGCCGCATTCCCCAAAGAATGAGGCGGGACGGATTGAGGGGAAAGGCGGCGGCGGTCGCTCACCCGCCGCGCAGAGTCCGGATATTGCCGGCGTAGGCGGACGCCCCACCCCGGAAGGTCGCGGTGCCCGCCACCAGCACGTCGGCGCCCGCTTCGATGGCAAGGGGCGCGGTGGTGAAGTCGATGCCGCCATCGACTTGCAGGCGGATGTCGCGGCCCGATTTCTCGATCATCTTGCGGATCGCCTCGATCTTGCGAAGCTGGTTGGTGATGAAGCTCTGGCCTCCGAAACCGGGGTTGACGCTCATCACCAGGATCAGGTCGACGTCGTCGATGAGGTAATCCAGCATCTTGGCCGGGGTGCCGGGGTTCAGCACCACGCCCGCCTGCACGCCCAGCGACTTGATATGCTGGACTGAGCGGTGGATGTGCGGCCCGGCTTCCGGATGGACGGTCAATATGTCAGCGCCCGCCTCGGCAAAGGCGTTCAGATATTGGTCCACCGGGGAGATCATCAGGTGGACATCGAACGGCTTCTTCGTGTGCGGGCGCAGCGCCTTCACCACGCCGGGGCCGATGGTGATGTTAGGCACGAAATGGCCGTCCATCACATCGATGTGAATCCAGTCGGCGCCGGCTTCGTCGATGGCGCGGACCTCCTCGCCCAGGCGGGCGAAATCGGCGGACAGGATGGAGGGCGAGATCAGGATGGGGCTGGTCATTTGACCTTCGGCCTTAGCCTTGGCCGTGGTTAAGGGCAACGCCCGATTCGCGCTATCCACAGGCTTTTGATGACGGGGATTTTGGCGGCTGTGGCGATGGTCTTCAGGACAGGACGAACAGCGTGGGGTCCAACCCCTTGGACGGGCCTGCGCCCTTGGGCAGGAATTGCTTAACGCCGTGTAAAGCAACCACTTGATTTTGCTTGACAATGGGAGCGGCGATCAGGCGCATGACGCATTCGCCGCCGTCCGCCGGGCGAATGTCGACGTCCAGCGTGAAGCCGCGCCGGTGGCGGATGGCATAGGCGCGGAGCTGCTCCATGGCGGCACAGCTTTCCGGCGCATAGAGCGACACGGCAAGCGGGCGCGGGACGAGCATGCCCCGCTCCAGCCCGAAAATGTCGTAGACGCCGTCGGTCCAGTTCAGGCTGTTGTCGCTGAGCTCGCAGTGCCATAGACCCAGGCCACGCTCGGCCAGCGCCTCGTCGTCGCGGGCCAGCCGGTCGTCCAGCATGACCGGCGCCAGATGCTCGCGCAGGGCGTAGAGCGGCCAGCTATGGTTCAGGGGAAGAGGCTCGGTCGGGCGCAAAGCGGGTCTTTCCTGGAGCGGCTCGGACAACAACGGCACGGTCTGATCGCACCATAATGGATGCTTGGTTAAGGCTTAGTGGATCGCACGAGCCGCGCAATGAAAAAGCCGTCCGTGCCGCCCCGGTCCGTCAGCGTGTCGGGCAAGGTGCGGACCCAGCCTTGCGCCGTGGGAGTGATGCCGTCGGGCAGTTCGGCGGGGTCGGCGGGGCGTGAAGTGAAATCGGGATGGGCGTTCAGGAATTGCGCGACCTGTTCCTCGCCCTCGGCCTGTTCGAGCGAGCAGGTGGCGTAGATCAGCGTGCCGCCGGGCTTCAGCCAGTCGGCGGCGCGGGCGAGCAGTTCGGTCTGGAGCTCGGCCAGCTCCGCGATCTGGCGCGGGCCGATGCGGTGCAGCACGTCAGGATGGCGGCGGTAGATGCCGGTGGCGGTGCAGGGGGCGTCCAGCAGGATGGCGTCGGCTGGGCTGTCCGGGGTCCAAGTGCGCAGATCTGCTTGCATGACCTCGGCAGACAGGCCGGTGCGGGCGAGGTTTTCCCGGAGGCGATCAAGGCGCTTTTTCGACTGGTCGACGGCGGTGACGCGCCAGCCCGCGGTGGCAAGCTGCATGGTCTTGCCGCCGGGGGCGGCGCAGAGATCGAGGATGTGGCGGCCTTCACCCTTGCCGAACAGGCGGGCGGGGATGGAGGCGGCGAGATCCTGCACCCACCAGGCGCCCTCGGTGAAGCCGGGAAGGTCGGGGATATTGGCGCTTTCCGGCAGGCGGACATGGCCGGGGGCAAAGCTTTGACCGCCCAGATCTTCGGTCCAGCGGGCGGTTTCGCCGGCGTCGCGCAGGCTGAGGTCGATGGGCGGACGTTGGGCATAGGCTCCGGCGGCGGCTTGCGGCATGGCGTCGCCCCATTGCCCGGCCCAGCGGCTGGCGACCTCGGGCGGGAGGGCCGGGGGCGAAGGCAGCGTCGGGTTGGCGCGGGTCAGCGTGCCGAAGACGCCGTGGACCAGCTTGCGCGGGCCGCCGTCGACCAGCGGCAGGGCGGTGGCGATGGCGGCATGAGGAGCCGTGCCAAGCGCGAGGACTTGAATGAGGGCGATGCGCAGGACCATGCGCGCCTTGGCGTCATGCGGGAGCGGCTGGCGCGTGGCGCTGTCGATCAGGGCGTCGAGATCAGGCAGGTGGCGCAGCGTTTCGGCGGCAATGGCATGGACAAGGGCGCGGTCGGCCGGGGCCAGTCCCTGGGCGGCGCCGTGCAGGGCGAGTTCGAGCGGATCGCCCCGGCGCAGCACAGCATCGAGCAGGCGGAGCGCGGCGCGGCGGGCGGGGAGGCCGGGGACGTCTTCGGGGCGGGGGGATTTTGCCATCGCTCGCGCCTAGGGCAAAATGCGCGGGAAAGTAAGTTTTGTTCGTTCAGGCCACGATCCGTCGTTTAGATTCCGCCCAGATAATCGAGCTTGCCGACCGGCACCCCCGCCTGTCGCAGCAGCGCATAAGCGGTCGTCACATGGAAATAGAAATTGGGCAGGGCAAAGCCGAGCGCATGGCTGCGCCCGGTGAAGGCGAAATCGCCCCGCGGGGTCTTGAGGATCACCTCGGCATCCTCCCGTCCGTCGATCCGTTCGCGGGGCACGGATTCCAGGAAGGCGATGGTCTTGGCGATCCGCTCCTGCAAATCGGCAAAGCTCCGTTCGGTGTCGGGCATCGGCGCCGGGTCGAGCGCGCCGATGCGGATGACCGCACCTTTGGCGCTGTCGCTGGCATATTGCACCTGCGCGCTGAGCGGGGCCATGTCCTCGATCAGCCGCGCCAGCGTCAGCGTCAGCGGATCGATCCCCTTTTCGGCGGCATAAGCGGCCCCCTTGTCAAGAATCGCGGACAGATTGCGCAGACCCCGGATGAATAGAGGCACGGTCAGGTCATACAGGTCGGTCGCCACCAAGCTCTCCTCATCATCTTGAGGGGGCATCATATGGCTCCGACCGCCTCTGTCGATACCCGGCCGAAATAAAAGCTCCATGCCGGCGGGTCAGGGGGCAACCAAATCAGGCAAGAGCGGGGCGCTCTGGCGGGGCGATGGTGAAGAAGGGCAAAGCGTGGTGCACGATCCAGCCGATCGTCGCCGCATAGAATATGGTGCCAAGCCCGACCGTGCCGCCCAACAGCCAGCCGATCGCCAGCACACCGATCTCGATCCCGGTCCGCACCCATTTGACCGGCAACCCGGTGCGACGGCAGAATCCGGTCATCAACCCGTCACGCGGCCCCGGCCCCAGTCCCGCGCCGATATAGGCACCGCCCGCAATGCCGTTGAGGACGATCCCGGCCGCCAGCCAGGCAAAGCGCATGGCATAGCTTTCCGGCGTCGGCAGGATCAGGAGGCTCAGGTCCACCGCGGTTCCGATCACCAATATGTTGCAGACCGTACCGATGCCGGGCCGCTGGCGCAGCGGCCACCAGAGCAGCAGCACGATCGCGCCGATCAGATTGACCGTCATGCCGAAGCTGAGCCCCAGGCGCGGTGCCAGTCCCTGATGCAGCACGTCCCAGGGGTCCAGCCCCAGATTGGCGCGCAGCATCAACGCCATGGAAAAGCCGTAGAGGCCAAGACCCCAGAAAAGCTGAAAGAGGCGGCGGTGCATCATCATGACGGTCGAAATCGTCCGAAATGGCCTTTTACAAAACAGCCAATATTGGATAAGTGGCCCCCTTCACCCCTTGGATTGGAACTGATCGCCATGTCCACTTCCCTGCTGCGACCCCCTTCCCTGCTCCGCCTGCTGGGCGCCTGGCGCGCCGGGGACAGCGCCGAGCCTGCCTATCGTCAATTGGCGCAGGCGCTGCGGATGCTGGTGCTGGACGGTCGCATCGGCCTCAATGTCCGCCTGCCGGGGGAACGGGAACTGGCTGCCGCACTGGGCCTCAGCCGCACGACCATCGCTGCCGCCTTCGACCGGCTGCGCGACGAAGGTTTTCTCGAGAGCCGGCAGGGGTCCGGCAGCGTCACGCGTTTGCCGCCCGGCCGGATGGAACAGACTTCGCCGGAGATCGACACGGTCAGCGGCGGCAATATCCTGAACTGGACCCATGCCGCCCTGCCCGCCGCGCCGGGAGTCGGCCGGGCCTATCAGGCGGCGGTGGAGGCACTTCCCACCTTTCTGGGCGAGTTGGGCTATGATCCGCTGGGCCTGCCGCCGCTGCGCCGGGCGATCGCCGCGCATTACGAACGGCGGGGATGCCCGACGAGTCCGGACCAGATCATCGTCACCAACGGCGCGCAGCAGGGATTTTCCCTGCTGCTTCATTGGCTGGCGGGGCCGGGAGACCGGGCAGTGATCGATCACCCGACCTATCATAATGCGATCCAGGCTCTGCAGCGCGCCCATGTCGTGCCGGTGCCGGTCGGCCTGCCCGCGCAGGGATGGGACATCGATGCGATGGAGGCGGCCTTCCGCCAGACAAGCCCACGTTTCGCCTATATCATCGCTGATTTCCACAATCCCACCGGGCGCAGCATGGACCCGGCCACCCGCCGCGCGCTGGTGGCCGCCGCCATCCGATCGCACATGCCGCTGATCATCGACGAGACCATGGTGGCGATGGGGCTGGACAATATGCCTCCGCCGCCGGTCGCGGTGCATGATCCTTCGGGCCGGCAGGTCATCACCCTGGGTTCCGCCAGCAAGATTTTCTGGGGCGGGCTGCGCGTCGGCTGGATTCGCGCCGATCCGCAGACCGTCGCGGCGCTGGGTCGCCTGCGCACCACGATGGACATGGCAAGCCCGGTGGTGGAGCAGCTTGCCGTCGCGCATCTGATCGACGGCGATGAGGGATTGGGCGCGCGGGCGGCCATGCTGCGGGGGCGTCGCGATCATCTTCTCGGGCTGATCGAACGGCACCTTCCTCACTGGCGCGCGGAATCCCCAGCGGGCGGCCTGTCGCTCTGGGCGGAACTGCCGCGTGGGGAGGCGACGGCGCTGGCCGCCATTGCCGAAAGCCATGGCGTGCGCGTGGCACCGGGGCCGCGCTTCGGGGTGAGCGGTGCATTTGAACGTTTCCTGCGCTTGCCTTTCACCCTGTCCGAGGAGCAGTTGACGGCGGGCGTGGAACGGCTGGCCGAAGCCGATGCGCGGCTTCACGCGCGCATGCCACGCGGCCGCGATTCACTGGCCGCCGCGCTGGAGGCGGACCGGCTGATCTGAGCTATGGCGGGAATTGGCTAACTCCAGCCCTTGCCCAATCTCAATATCTGGAACACATGAAAGGGACCGCCCGGCAAGCAGCCCCTTTTTGCTCATTCATATATCCAGCGTCTCAGGCGCTGAATTTCTCGCGCAGGGTGAGCATGGCGATGGCGGCCTTGGCCGCTTCGCCGCCCTTGTCTTTCTCGTCCTTTTTCGCGCGGGTCAGCGCCTGGGCTTCGTTTTCGACCGTCAATATGCCATTGCCGATCGGAATGCCGTCCATGCTGAGCGCCATCAGGCCGCGAGCGCTTTCGTTCGATACCACTTCGAAATGATAGGTTTCGCCGCGGATCACCACGCCGATGGCGATGAAGCCGTCATAGCGGCCGCTTTCCGCCGCCAGCGCCACCGCGCCGGGAATTTCCAGCGCGCCGGGAACCGTCACCACTTCATATTTATGCCCCTCATCCTCCAGCGCCGTGGTGGCGCCTTCGATCAGCAGGTCGTTGAGATGGTCGTAGAAGCGCGCTTCGACGATCAGGAATTTTGCCATGGATGGTTCCTTAAAGCTCGATCGACCGCTGCCCAACCACGGCCAGGTCATAGCCGTCAAGCGCGATCAGGCTGTGATGGGTGTTGCTGATCAGGATCATGTCATGCACGCCGAGTTCGGCCAAAATCTGCGCGCCCACGCCATAGTCGCGCAATTCGTCCATGCCCGTGCCGGGCTGACCGGCATGATGGCGCAGGATGCGGGTGACGACATCGCCCGGCGATTGGGGGGTAAGGGCAACGATGATGCCCGCCCCTTCCTCCGCGATGATCTCCATCGACTTGGCGAGCAGGCCGTTGCGCGGTCCAGTCGATCCGTAGACATCGTCAAGCAAGGAGAGCTGGTGCATGCGGACCAGCGTCGGCTCATCGGACGAGACATTACCTTTTTGCAGCACAAGCTGCTCGGTCTGGGTCGCCTTGTTGTAGAAGCTGATCGCTCTCCAGTCGCCGCCCCACTGGCTGTTGAAGGTGGTTTCGGCGCGACGTTCGACCATATGGTCATGCCGGCGGCGATAGGCGATGAGGTCGCGGATCGTGCCGATCTTCATCTTGTGCTTCTGGGCGAAGGGGATCAGGTCGTCCAGCCGCGCCATGGTGCCGTCATCCTTCATCACCTCGCAGATGACGCCGGAGGGATTGAGGCCGGCAAGGCGGGCGACGTCCACCGCCGCTTCGGTATGGCCGGTGCGGACCAGCACGCCGCCATCCTTGGCCACCAGCGGGAAGACATGGCCGGGGGTGACGATATCGTCGCGGCTCTTGGACCCGTCGATCGCGACGGAAATGGTGCGGGCGCGGTCGGCGGCGCTGATGCCGGTGGTAACGCCCTCGCGCGCCTCGATCGACACGGTGAAGGCGGTTTCATGCCGCGTGCCATTGTTGCGGCTCATCAAACCCAGGCCCAGATGATCGACCCGGTCCTTGGTCAGCGCCAGGCAGATGAGGCCGCGGCCATGGGTGGCCATGAAGTTGATCGCGTCGGGCGTCGCCATCTGCGCGGGGATGACTAGGTCGCCCTCATTTTCCCGGTCCTCGTCATCGACCAGGATGAACATGCGGCCGTTGCGGGCTTCGTTGATGATCTCTTCGGGGGAAGCGAGCGCGGTGCCGCCCTCGCGCTTGATGAGATAGCTTTCCAGCTTACCCAGTGTTTCGGCAGTCGGGTTCCAGTCCGCCTCGCCCAGCTTGCGCAGGGAATTGGCGTGAAGGCCCGCCGCGCGGGCAAGGCCGGATCGCGACATGCCCCCATCGGTGACGAGCGAGCGGACGGTATCGATAAGGGCTGACGACATGCTAACGACTCCTTCCCCGAGGCGGGGTCCGAAACGGAATGGTGTCGCATATCACATCATGATGTGATTATGGCAAGAGATAATCACATTGTGCCGCTGCGAAGGCTCTGCATGCGGTCGAGATAGCGCGCCAGCACGTCGATCTCCAGATTGAAGGCGCGGCCCGGTGTCAGGCTGTCCAGAGTCGTCGCGGCGGCAGTGTGGGGGATGATGTTCAGACCGAAATGGACGGAGCCATCGGCCTGGTCCTCCACCGTGTTGACGGTCAGCGAGATGCCGTCGACCGTGATCGATCCCTTGGCGGCCAGAGCGGGCGCCAGTTTCGCGGGCGCGGCGATCAGAAGGCGGGTCGAATCGCCTTCGCTGGTGGCGGACACCAGCGTGCCTACGCCGTCGACATGGCCGGTCACGATATGGCCGCCCAGTTCGTCCCCGACCTTGAGCGCGCGTTCGAGATTGAGGCGGCCGCCTTGTTCCCACAGGCCCGGCGCGGTGCGGGCGGCGGTTTCGGCCGACAGGTCCACCGCAAACCAGTCCGCGCCCTTTTCGACCACCGTCAGGCAGGCGCCGGAACAGGCGATGGATGCCCCGATGGCAACCGTTTCCATGTCATAGGAACAGCCGATCACCAGGCGCAGGTCGCCGCGCTGCTCATGGGTACGGATGGTGCCGATGTCGGTGATGATGCCGGTGAACATGATCGCTGATCCATTTTTTCCCGTTCGGGCCGAGCCGGACGAACTTATGTTTGAGTTTTGCCGTGATCTAGGCGCTACGCGTGCGAACGTAAACCTCCAGCCGGTCCTCGCCCAGCCGCCGTTCGTCGCTGAGCCGCCAGCGGCCATGGGCGTCGGCAAGATCGGTCAGGCCGATATCGCCTATGCCCGCCAGCCCCGCCCCGATGACGATCGGCGCGCGATAGAGCAGCAGCCGATCGACCAGATCGGCGCGCAGAAAGGCGGCGGCGGTCTGCGCGCCACCCTCGACCAGCAGATGATCGACCTGGGGCAGAGTGGCGATGTCCTCCGGCGCGGCGATGCTTTCCCAGCCTTTGGGCACGGCGGCATGGCTGAGCAGCACGCGTCGCGGCGAGCGATCCTCCAGCCCGGCCAGTCGCACGTCCAGGCGCGGCGCATCGGCGCGTAGCGTCCCGCCGCCGACCAATATGGCGTCATGCCGCGCCCGTTCCATATGGGCATGGGCGCGGGCCGCATCGCCGGTGATCCAGCGGCTGGACCCGTCGGCCAGCGCGATCCGGCCGTCGAGCGACAGCCCAAGCTTGAGCGTGACGGCCGGCCGGCCCAGCGTCTCGCGCAGCACAAAACCGCGCATGGCGGCGGCGGCTTCCTGCGCCATCAGCCCCATCTCGACGGCGATGCCGCGCTTGCGCAGCCAGGCGGCGCCCTGTCCGTCGGTACGCGGATCGGGATCGCGCAGGGCTATGACGACGCGGCGCACGCCCGCCCGCGCCATCAGGTCGGCGCAGCGCGGGCCGCGTGGGGACAGATGGAAGCACGGCTCCAGCGTCACATAGGCGGTGGCGCCGTGGGCGCGGTCCATCGCCTGCTCCAGCGCCTGGGCTTCGGCATGGGGGCGACCGCCCTTTTGCGTCCATCCCCGGCCGACGACATGGCCGTCGCGCACGATCAGGCAGCCGACATTGGGATTGGGGGTGGAAAGCCCGCGCCCGCGTTCCGACAGGGCGATGGCAGCCGCCATGAAACGCCGGTCCTGCGCGGGATCGGCGGGGGATCGGGCGGTTTTGGATCGGGCGCTCAGGGCTGGGCAGCTCCGCTTTGGGCTGATCCGGGGCCGGATCTTTCCGTCGCCTCGGCCTTGGCCAGCCGGGCGTCGAGCTGTGCGTTGATCTGCTTCAGCGCTTCCTTGCGGCGGGCGGTGTTACGCGCTTCGTCCTTCTTCCAGTCGATGCCGAAAATATCAGCGACGCCCTGCATCTCCTTCTGCTTCTTCTCGATCGCCGCCTCGCGCTTGGCGAGGTCGATCTTCTGCTGGAGGATGATCGCCGCGTCGGAACGGCTGGCGTCCCAGCTCTGCACATAGAAGATCTGGTTGCGCGTCGGCATGGTGTTGGTGTTGGCGTCGACGATGAAGGCCCAGATGATGACCCAGGTGAACGCGACGGACAGGCCGAGCAACGGCCATTTATGAGGCCGGTTCTCACGAAAATAGCTCCACAGGTCGCTCATCGCGCTCTTGGGAGACACCGGACGGGGGAATATCGCCATCGCGCCGATATAGGGGAAGGCGGGGCCGGATGCAAAAGCGCTGTTGCCCGATGCGGTGATTTCCGGCCCCCTTCCCTTGGATTTCAAACGTCTGCGAGGCGGAAATGGACGGTCAGCACCTTGGCTGAACTGATCGCCACCCCATCCCGAGTCGCCGGGCGGAAGCGCCATTTGCGCAAGGCGTGGCGCTGGGTGGCGAGCCAGAAGGCTTCGTCGGTGGCGGACAGCCGCTCTATGTCGGTGACGCGGCCATCGGGACCGATGGTGACGCGGACCACGACCTTGCCCTCCATCCCCTGCCGAATCATCGTGCCGGGATAGTCGGGCTGGAAGGCGGCCAGTGCGCGGGGGTCGATGGTGGCGTCGGCCAGCACAGGCTCGAGGCCCGGCGGAATTATGGGTGGCGTGATCGTGCCCGTACCGGGATCGCCAGCGGCAATATGATCGTCGGCCTTCGTCGTGAAGCCGGTCGGCGGCGTGGGGACGGCCGGTTTTTCCACCACGGTCGGATGGGAATGGGGCAGGGGCTTGGCATCGCTTTCCGGCTGGGGCCGTTCCGGCGGAGGCGGCGTGTCAGCGACCGGATAGGTGGTCAGCGGCGGAGGATCGCGAAAGACGTCGATCATCTCCTTGGGCATCAGCAGATAGGCCCCGACCACCAGCGCATGAACGGCGATCGCACCGCCTATGCCGAAAGGGGATCGGGCGCCGCCGCTATAACCGGAAAGCTGAGCCTCGCCACCTGCTGTCCGCAACGTCATCAGTCGCATATCGCACCCTCCTGTCATGCGATCCCTCACGGATCGTCATGACATGTTACAACATAATTTTATGATATGTTGCAACATTAATTTTGATTGATGGAGTGAGCGACGGCATGCGCCAGCGCCTTTCCAACATCGGAAACTGGGTTCCTGCCTGCGCAGAAACACGGCTGGAATTAGCGGGGCAGTTCTACAGCAGGGTGTCGACGGCGTGGATGGCGAGTCCCACCAGCCCACCCACCAGCGTGCCGTTGACGCGGATATATTGCAGGTCGCGCCCGACCGCATGTTCGAGCCGGCTGGTGACAGTGCCCGCATCCCAGCCGCGCACGGTTTCGCTCACCAGCTTGACGATGGAGTCGCCATAGGTCGCCGTCGCCCCAACGGCGGCACGCCGCATGAAGCGGTTGATCAGCAGGCGCAGCCGGGCATCCTCCTGCAAGGTAGCGCCCAGTTGGTGGAGCGCTTCACCCAGACGCCCGGCCATGGCCTTGCCGGGATCGCGCACGGCCCGCAGCAGGCCGCTGCGCGCCTGCTCCCACAAGCCGTCGATCCAGCGCTGCATCGCCGGATTATCGACGATCTCGTCGCGGATGCGGGCGACGCGGGCCTGCATCTCCAGGTCGAACTGGAGGTCGGCGGCAAGCTTCGTCAGGCCTTCCTCCGCCTTCAGCCGCAGGCTGTGTCCGGCGTCCTGCGCCATGTCGGCCAGCAGTCTGCGCAGCCCGTCGATGATCGCGTTGGCAAGATTTTCGTCCAGGCCGGTCCAGCGCAATATCTTGCCCGATCGGTCATGCACCATCTGGCGGATCAGATGGTCATTGGCCTCCAGCGTGCGGTCCGCCCAGAGGATGATGCCGTCCATCACAGGGGCATGGCGGCCGTCGCGCATCGCCGCCTCCAGCGCCTGGCCGATCAGCGGGGCGAGGTTCATCGCCCGCAGCCGCTGGGCGATGGCGCCCTTCACCATGCCGCCCAGCCGTTCCTGGTCGAGCGCCTCCAATATGTCGGCGGCGAGACGGGACGCGCCTTCGCGCAGCCGCCCGTCGCCGCTGGAGGGACTGGCGAGGAAGCGCCCCGCCACGCCCGCCATGTCCAGCCGCTGCATCCGCCGGGCGACGACGGCGGGTGTCAGGAAATTGTCGCGCAGGAACAAGGCGAGCGTGTCTCCGATCCGGTCCTTGTTGCGCGGAATGATCGCGGTGTGCGGGATCGGCAGGCCCAGCGGATGGCGGAACAGGGCGGTGACGGCGAACCAGTCGGCCAGTCCGCCTACCATTGCCGCCTCGGCAAAGGCCTGAACAAAGCCGATGGCGGGGTGGAGGTGTACGGTGGCCCGCGCCGCCAGAAACAGCGCCGCCATGGCGAGCAGCATGCCCGTCGCCACCATCCGCATGCGCCGCGCCGGATGGACAGGACTGACGGCGACGGGGCGGGGCGGGGCAAGCATTTTCATGACCAGCTAACGGTTACGCCGCCGTTTCGTTCAGGCAAGTGCTTCTTTTCAGGGCTGGGGTGGTGGCTGCGATCGACCAAGCCATTAACGCATCGTGCTCCTGCGAAGGCAGGAGCACGACGTATTTCCAGGAAAACGGCGCAAGCCAGACCGCCTTACACTCCTATTCCGCCGGTTGCGCGGCCCCCGCCCGGTTGTCGCCGGGCTTGTAGGTCAGCAGGCGGCGGCCGAGGCGCGGGCCGACCCATTCCTCGATCCCCAGCGCCAGGCTGAAGGTCGCGGGCACGATCACCAGCGTCAGCACGGTCGACAGGATCAGGCCGCCGATCACGGTGATGCCCATCGGGGCGCGCCAGGCACCGTCGCCGCTCAGCGAAGCAGCGGTCGGCACCATGCCAGCGACCATCGCCACGGTGGTCATGACGATCGGCTGGGCACGCTTGTGCCCGGCGTCGATGATCGCCTCCAGCTTGGGCACGCCCTTGCCCATCTCCTCCAGGGCGAAGTCGATGACCAGGATCGAGTTCTTGGCGACGATGCCCAGCAGCATCAGCAAGCCGATCAGCACCGGCATGGACACCGGATTGCCAGTCAGGTGCAGCGCCACCGCCCCGCCCAGCGGCGCCAGCAGCAGCGATCCCAGGTTGACGAAGGGCGGCATCAGCCGCTTGTAGAGCAGCGTCAGCACCGCCAGCACCAGCATGATGCCGGAAATGACCGCGATGACGAAATTCTGGATCATCTCCGCCTGCCACTTGCTGTCGCCGGTGTTCAGCTTCTGCACGCCCGGGATCTGGCCGGCGGTGATCGCCTTCATGGTCGGCAAGGCATTGATCTTGACCATCGCCTGGCTGGTGACGATGCCCGGCGCCAGGTCCGCGCCCACGACGATGCGGCGGATCTGGTTGTAGCGGCGAATCTGCGTCGGTCCCGCGCCGAATTCGATGTCGGCCACGACCTTCAGCGGCACGGAGCCGCCGCTGACCGTGGGCACCGGCATATTCTCGATCGTCGCAAGGTCGCGGCGGCTGTCTTCCGCTATCGCTACGCGGATCGGAATCTGCCGGTCGGACAGGGAGAATTTGGCGCTGTTCTGATCGATATCACCGATCGTCGCGACACGGATGGTCTGGCTGAGCGCGGCGGTGGTGACGCCCAGGCTGGCGGCCAGGTCGAAGCGCGGCTTGATGACGATTTCCGGCCGGTTCATGTCGCCCGCGACCCGCGGCGCGCGGATTTCATGAATCCCCGCCATTTCCGACACCAGCTTGTTGGCGGTCTGCTCCAGCTTCACCGGGTCGTCGCTACCGAACATGATGATGATGTCCCGGCCGAAGCCGCCGCCCGATTGCGATTGGAAATTGACGCGGGCGTCCGCGACCTGCTGGAATTTGGGCGCGATCTTGCGTTCCCATTCGACCGAGGAGATGGGCCGGTCCTTCCTCAGCGTCAGGTAAATGTCGGCGCCGGTCGTCTGGATATCGGCAAAGGCGGCTTCGACCATGTCCTTGTCGGCGGCGAGCATGTCCGCCACCTTGCGGGTGATCGCCGTGGTCTGCTGCAATGTGCTGCCGGGCACGGTTTCGACCTTCACCTGGCTGAAATCCGTGTCGATCGTCGGCTGGAACGACATGGGCAGCGTGCCGAAGGCCGCGATGGTCGCGATGAAGGCCAGAAAGCCGAAGCCCATCGTCCAGATGCGATGGTCGCGAAGCCATGCGGTAAAACGCGCCGCACCGCCGCGGGCGCGATGGGCGACGGCCCGGCGTTCGTCCAGCGACCAGCGCAGCACCGCCATATAGACGTCCATCAGCCAGCCTTCGCCATGGCTTTCCTGGCCATGGGCCTTCAGGAAATAGGCGGCGATCATCGGCGTGATCAGGCGCGCGACCGCCAGGCTGAGCAGCACGGCGACCACCACGGTCATGCCGAACTGGATGAAGAACTGGCCCGAAATACCGGGCATCAGCGCCACCGGCAGGAACACCGCGACGATCGCCATGGTCGTGGCCAACACCGCCAGGCCGATTTCGTCGGCGGCGTCGATGGAGGCCTGATAGGCGCTTTTGCCCATGCGCATGTGGCGCACGATATTCTCGATCTCCACGATGGCGTCGTCCACCAGCACGCCCGCCACCAGGCTCAAGGCCAGCAGCGAGATGCCATTCAGGGTGAAGCCCATCATGTCCATGAACCAGAAGGCCGGAATCGCGGACAGCGGAATGGCGAGCGCCGAGATCAAAGTGGCGCGCCAGTCGCGCAGGAAGAGAAAGACGATGACCACGGCCAGCACCGCGCCCTCGATCATCGCCTGCATGGCGCTGTGATATTGGCCCTTGGTATATTCGACGCTGGTGTAGAGCTGTTTGTACTGGACCTTCGGATTTTCCTTCCGAAGCTGCTCCAGCACCTTCATCGCGTCGTCGAAGACGGTGACGTCGGACGATCCCTTGGCCTTTTCCATGCTGAAGCTGGTCACCTGCCGCCCGTTCATCAGGGACAGCGTGCGCTGTTCGGCATACATGTCGCGCACATCGGCCAGGTCGGCCAGCTTGACGGTGCGGCCGCCGGAAATGGCGATCTGGGTTTGGCCCAGCGCATAGGCGTCGCGGGCGTTGCCCAGCACGCGGATCGCCTGTTCGGCCCCGGCGATTTCGGTGCGGCCGCCCGCCGCGTTCAGGTTCACTTGCTGAAGCTGCTGGTTGACCTGGGACGCGGTGATGCCATGCGATTGCAGCTTGGCGGGGTTCAGGATGACGCGGATTTCGCGGGACACGCCGCCGCCGCGCTTGACCGCCGCCATGCCGGGCACCGCCAGCAGCCGCTTGGCCACGCTATTGTCGACATACCAGGACAGTTCCTCCAACGTCATGTCGGTCGCTTCGGCGCTGAAATAGGCGATCGGCCCGCCGTCAATGTCGACGCGGCTGACCTGCGGTTCCAAAATGCCTTCGGGCAGGTCGCTGCGGATCTGGTCGACGGCGTTTTTCACATCGTTGACGGCGCGGTCGACCGGCGTGCCGATCTGGAACTGCACATTGGTGTTGGACTGGCCCTCCGACACCCAGGAGGTGATCTCGTCCACGCCGCTGATGCCGCGCACCGCCGCCTCGACGCGTTGCGTCACCTGCGTTTCCAGTTCGGTCGGCGCCGCGCCGGGCTGGCGCACGACGACGCTGGCCATGGGGAAGCTGATATCGGGATTCTGATTGACGTCCATCCGGCTGAAGCTGACGATGCCCGCCAGCAGCAGCGCCACGAACAGCACCAGCGGCGACACCGGGTTGCGGATGGCCCAGGCGGAAATATTACGAAAACTCATGACGGCTTCCTCGCCTGCCGGTGGGCGCGCAAGTTTTTGTTGTCGCATCGTTTCAAGCGGAAAACCGGTTCCCACTTTTCCGCACGATGCTTTGGCGCGCCACGCCGCTTCATTTGGACTTGCTGACCTCTGGCTTCACCTTCTGCCCCGGCGTCAGAAAGGCGCCGGCCGAAGCCACGATGCGTTCATTGCCGTTGAGGCCGTTCAGGATCGACACGCCCGCATCCGTCACCTGGCCGATCTTGACGTCGCGCCGCTGCACTTCGTCGCGGCCGTTGACGACAAAGACATAATTGCCCTTCTCGTCGCTCTGCACCGCCGATTCCGGCAGCATCGGCGCGGAGCCGGTGCCGCTGACGATCGCGGCGGAGGCGAAACCGCCCGGACGGATCGCCGGATTATAGGGGATGGCGATCCGGGCAATGCCCTGACGATTCTGATTGTCGACCACCGGCGACACCTGCCAGACGCGTCCGGTAAATTGCTCGGTGCCACCGACCGGGGTGACGGTGGCGCTGTTGCCGGTGCGCAGCGTGGCCAGATCGCCTTCGCTGACCTGGGCCAGCATTTCCATCTCGCCACCCTTGGCCATGCGGAACAGCGTGGCACTGCCCGATCCGACGATCTGGCCCGGTTCCACCGCACGGGTCAGCACCAGCCCGGCGGCGGGCGCGCGGATGTCGAGGCGGCCGGTGCGGGCGCGCTGTTCGGCCAGTTGGGCAATGGCGACATTGACGCGGGCATTGGCGGCATCGCGGGTCGCGGTGCGCTGGTCGATGTCGGCCTGGCTGATGAAGCCGCGCGACACCAGCGCCTTGGCGCGGTCGAGCTGGGCCTGCGCCAGCTTGGCGTCGGCGCGGCTGACCTCCACCTGCGCGGCGAGCGAGCGGATCTGTTCGGTCTGGACGGAGCGCTCGACGGTCGCGAGTATCTGGCCGGCGCGGACCCAGTCGCCCGGCTGCACCAGCACCCGCGTCACCGCACCGCCTTCGCCCACGACGCCCACCGGCATTTCCACCCGCGCGGCGAGCGATCCGGTGGCGCTGATGGTGTGCGACACAGTCGACTGGCCGGGGCTGATCACCGTCACGACCGGCGCCTGCGTGGCGCTGGCGGGGGTTTCCGCGCCCTTGCCGCGCATGCTGACCCAGGTGGCGACAGCGATCAGGATGATGGCGACGACGGCGCCGATCACCAGCCTGCGGCGCCAGATCGAGCGCTCATCCTGATCGCCAAGGACATTTGCCGGCGCATCACCGACCAGCGGGGTTTCGTAATTCATCCTGAATCCATCTTTCGGCCATCAGCGCCGTTCGGGTTGCTGTATTACATGAATACATCACCCGGCTCAAGCCCCCATTATCACGGCCGTGGGAAGGATCGCAAAGCCATTTGGCAGGCGCGGGGCGTCCGCTCGACCGGCCCTTGCCAAAGGCGCCCGACTGTGGCGCTATAGCCCGCATGGCGGCGGGAGGCGGCGATGGAATTGCTGGGATGGATCATTGTCGGCCTGTTCGCCGGGGCGCTCGCCCGGCTGGTCATGCCAGGCCGCGATCCGGGCGGCTGCGTCGTCACCATCCTGCTGGGCATCGCCGGCGCCCTGCTGGCGGGCTATGTCGGGCGACTGCTGGGCGTTTATGAACCCGGCGAGCAGGCGAGCTTCATCGCGGCCGTGCTGGGGTCGATCGGCGTGCTGGCGCTCTATCGATTCTTTGCCGGGCGGGGTTGAACAGCCGCATATGCGCATAAAAGAGGCCGCGCCCCTACGGACACGGCCTCTTTGTTCTTGCCGGGTGTTTAGCGGACCGAACCGCGACGCACCAGATTGACGATCGCGAGCAGGATGACAGCGCCAACCAGCGACACGAGGAAGCTGTAAAGCGTCAGGCCGTCATTGATCGAACCGCCGCTGAAGATCAGGCCACCGATGAACGCGCCGACGATGCCGACGACGATGTTCAGCAGGATGCCCTGTTGCGCGTCGGTCCGCATGACCATGCTGGCAAGCCAGCCGATGACGCCGCCGACAACGAGCCACAAAATGATGCCCATTTCTCACTCTCCTTGGTCCACAGCCCCTTTCGGGTGGGCTGATCTGTTCAACGGAGAAGTCGGCTTTACGTTCCATTTCACCTTGACAAAGCAGAAGGCCGCCGGATGCCAGATCCGGCGGCCTTGCTGTAATGCGACCCTTTTTTCTAGAAACGGATGATCAGTATTTCTGCTGCCGTTCGTAGAGGGACTTGTAATATTGGATGCGCGTCACGCGCAGGCCGTGCATGCCGGAACGGTCGACGGCGCGCTGCCAGCTCGCAAATTCCTCCAGCGTCAGCGAATAGCGGGCGCAGGCTTCATCCACGGTCAGCAGGCCGCCATTGACGGCCGCGACGACTTCAGCCTTGCGGCGCACGACCCAGCGAGTCGTGTCCACGGGCGGCAGGCTATCCAGAGTCAGGGGTTCTCCTAGCGGCCCGACGACCTGTGCAGGTCTGATTTTCTGGTTCTCGATCATTATCACCCTCAATAAGCGGCACTGGCGTTGCCGATTGTTCAGCAGTGCGAACTGTTTGCGCTCCAAGCCCTGAACAGGGCCTAAAGCGCCACGGTAAACGCCCCCTTCATCATCCTTGCCCCACCCTTAATCGGTTCGCGATCAACGGGTTAAAGCTGCCCGCGAGCCCTACGGCCTCGATATTGCCGCCGGAACGTGGCGCGAGGATATCGGCCAGTTCCTGGACCCAGTCGCCTTCGATTTCCTGCCCCCGCAGGACGCCCGCGACCGCCTGCGCGGTCGGGCTGGCCGCCTGCGCCGCCGCCGAAGCGGCCCGCAAGGACGGCCAGACCGGCACGCGCCGCCGGCCCGAAGGCTTGACGAAGCTGGGCTTGAGCCCGCCTGTCCGAAGGAATCCCAGATCCATGGGAGAGGGATTTAGAGCCTAAAGGATAAGGTCCGGTAAACTTGTCCCCCGAAATGGGTACGGCGATGCGACGAAAGATTGAATCCGGCTGGCACCCTGGGACGGGGACGACTATATGCGCGCCCATGCAGCCCCAGTTCCAGCTTACCGAGCCGCTGAATGCGCGGCGCATCGTCGTCGCCATGTCGGGCGGCGTGGATTCGAGCGTCGTCGCCGCGCTTGCCGCGCGCACGGGCGCGGAAACCATTGGCGTGACGCTTCAGCTTTACGATCATGGCGCGGCGGTGGGACGCACCGGAAGCTGCTGCGCGGGACAGGATATTCGCGATGCGCGGGCGGTCGCGGACCGCATCGGCATCGCCCATTATGTCTTTGATTATGAAAGCCGGTTCCGGGATTCGGTGATCGCTGATTTTGCCGATGAATATATGGCCGGGCGCACCCCTATCCCCTGTGTGAAGTGCAATATGGGGGTGAAATTCACCGACCTGTTCCAGATAGCGCGCGACCTTGGCGCCGACTGTCTGGCCACCGGCCATTATGTGCGCCGGATGGAAGGGGCGCGGGGCGCGGAACTGCATCGCGCAGCCGATCCGGCGCGGGACCAGAGCTATTTCCTCTTCGCCACGACTCAGGCGCAGCTCGACTATCTGCGCTTTCCTTTGGGCGGCCTGCCCAAGCCGCAGGTGCGCGAGATCGCAGCGGAACTCGGCCTGTCGGTTGCGCTCAAACCGGACAGCCAGGACATCTGCTTCGTGCCCGATGGCGACTATGCGAAGATCGTGCGCAAGCTGCGACCCGATGCCGATGAGGGCGGGGACATCGTTCATATCGATGGCCGCGTGATGGGCACGCACAAGGGGATGATCCATTATACGGTCGGCCAGCGTAAGGGGCTGGAGATCGGTGGGCAGGCCGAACCGCTTTATGTCATACGTCTGGATGCCGAAGACCGGCGCGTGATCGTCGGGCCGAAGGCGGCGCTGGCGGTGTCGGCGGCGCGGCTCTCCGACATCAATTGGCTGGGCGGGGATTTCGCCGGGCCGCTGACCGCCAAGGTGCGCTCCATGGCCAAGCCGGTCCCGGCGCGGCTGGAGGGCGAGCGGTTGGTCTTTGATGCGCCCGAATATGGAGTGGCGCCGGGACAGGCGGCTGTTCTCTATGCGGGCGACCGGGTGCTGGGCGGCGGCTGGATCGCGGCGACCGAGGCGGCGCTGGCGGAGGCGGCCTGAACCTACCCCCAACCCCTCCCGCAAGCGGGGTGGGCAGCCCGACCTTGCCCTTTCACGCCCCTCCAAGTAAGGCGCGCGGGTCATGACTCGTCCGCTCACCTTCGCCATCCCCAAGGGGCGCATCCTCGATGAAGCGCTGCCCTTGCTCGCCAAAGCCGGTATCGAGCCGGAGGCGGAGTTCCATGACAAGAAAAGCCGCGCTCTCCGCTTCGCCACCAATCGGCCCGAAGTGTCGATCATTCGCGTGCGCGCCTTCGACGTGGCGACCTTTGTGGCGCATGGCGCGGCGCAGATCGGCATCGTCGGTTCGGACGTGCTGGCAGAGTTCGATTATTCCGAGATTTATGCGCCGGTCGACCTCGACATGGGGCATTGCCGCCTGTCGGTCGCGGAACCCGTCGGCTTATCGCAAGAGGACGAGGCCGCGCTCAGCCATGTGCGCGTCGCGACCAAATATCCCTATCTCACGCGCAAATATTATGAAGCGCGGGGCATTCAGGCCGAATGCGTGAAGCTGAACGGAGCGATGGAACTGGCGCCCTCGCTGGGGCTGTCGCGGCGGATCGTGGACCTTGTGTCGTCGGGCGCGACGCTGAAGGCCAATGGGCTGGTCGAGACTAACATCATCATGCAGGTGTCGGCGCGGCTGATTGTCAATCGCGCCGCCTATAAAATGCGCTCGGCCGAACTGGTGCCGCTGGTGGAGGCTTTCCGCAAGGCCGTGGGGACGAAGGATGCCGCTTAGGCTCGACACGGGCGACGCCGATTTCGCTGCTGCGTTCACCGCACTGGTCGATGCCCGGCGCGAGGCCGATGAGGATGTGTCGCGCGATGTGACCGCGATCCTCAAGCGGGTGCGCGCCGAGGGTGATGCGGCGCTGGCCGACTATACCAGCCGTTTCGATCGCCACGATCTGGACGTCAGCGGCTGGGCGGTGGAACCCGCCGAATGCCGCGCGGCGCTGGAGGGTCTTTCCACCGAGCTGCGCGACGCGCTGGAACTCGCGGCGGCGCGGATCGCCGCCTATCATAAAAAGCAGAGGCCGCAGGACAGCGACAGCATTGATGCGGCGGGCGTTCGCCTGGGGGCGCGCTGGAACGCCGTGGACGCGGCGGGGCTTTACGTCCCGGGCGGCCGGGCGGCCTATCCCAGCTCGCTGCTGATGAACGTGATCCCGGCCAAGGTGGCGGGCGTGTCGCGCATCGCCATGGTGACGCCGACCCCCAATGGGGAGATCAATCCGCTGGTCCTCGCCGCCGCGCAGATCGCCGGGATCGAGGAAATCTGGCGCGTCGGCGGGGCGCAGGCTGTGGCGGCGCTTGCTTATGGCACGGATCGGATCAGGCCGGTCGACGTCATCACCGGCCCCGGCAACGCCTGGGTCGCGGAGGCGAAGCGTCAGCTTTACGGCGTGGTCGGCATCGACATGGTCGCGGGACCGTCCGAGATCGTCGTGGTCGCTGACGCAAAGAACAATCCTGACTGGATCGCGGCCGATCTGCTCAGCCAGTCCGAGCATGACCCCACCAGCCAGTCGATCCTGTTCACAGACGATGCGGCCTTTGCCGATGCAGTGGCGGCGGCAGTGAAGCGGCGTTTGCCTTTGCTGTCGACGGAGGTCGTGGCGACCACGAGCTGGAACGCCAATGGCGCGATCATCGTCGTGCGTGATTTCGACGAAGCCATGCCGCTGGTCGACCGCCTGGCCGCCGAGCATCTGGAACTGGCGGTGGACGATCCCGACGCGCTGTTCGCCAATGTGCGCCATGCCGGGTCGGTTTTCCTCGGCCGGATGACGCCCGAGGCGGTGGGCGATTATGTCGCCGGGCCGAACCATGTGCTGCCGACCGGGCGTCGGGCGCGCTTCTCTTCGGGGTTGTCGGTGCTGGACTTCATGAAGCGCACCAGCTTCCTCAGCCTCGATCAGAACAGCATCGATGCCATCGGTCCCGCCGCCGTCGCGCTGGCGGAGGCGGAGGGGCTTCCGGCGCATGCGGCTTCGGTGGCGTTGCGGCTCAAATAATCCGTTGCCCTGCGCATTGCGCGGGGTCATTTTTCTCCCTCGGGCCGGTTTCGACATTTCCGGTTCGAACGGCTATGGACCTGTTGATGAACGATCGCTCCAAATCCCGCTCCGCCGCGCGCCTTGCCGCGGTTCAGGCGCTCTACCAGCTCGAAATGGAGGGCACGCCGCTCCATGTGCTGCTGCATGAGTTCCACCAGCATCGCCTGGGCGCGACCATCGAAGATGTGACCTATGCGCAGGCGGAGGAGAGTTTCTTCGACGATGTCGTGCAGGGCGTGGACCGGCGGCGGGAGGAGATTGATGGGCTGATCGTGGCGCGTCTCTCCAAGGGCTGGAGCCTGGAGCGGCTCGACAAGCCGATGCGGCAGATCCTGCGTGCGGGCACCTATGAACTGCTCGCCCGCAAGGATGTGGCGACCGGCACCGTGATCAGCGAATATGTCGATGTCGCCCACGCCTTTTACGACAAGCGCGAGGCGGGCTTTGTGAATGGCCTGCTCGATGCGGTGGCGAAGGACGTGCGGAAATAACGGTTATGGCCGATTGCGCTCCTGCGAAGGCAGGAGTGCGAGGCGCTAAAGAGGATCGGCCGTGCCATGTCCGCTGAATCGCGCTTCCTGACCCTGCTTCGCCTGCTGGCGAATGACCCCGCCGCGCAGGGCTTGCAGGACGATGTCGCCGTGCTGGAAGTCGGCGGCTCCCGCCTGATCCTCACCAGCGATACGATGGTGGAGGGGGTGCATTATCTTCCCGCCGATCCGCCCGCCGACATCGGCTGGAAGCTGGCGGCAGTGAATCTGTCCGATCTCGCGGCCAAGGGCGCGAAGCCGCTCGGCTGCCTGCTCAACTATGCGCTGTCCGGCGATGATGCGTGGGATGCCGCGTTCCTCGAAGGGTTGGGGGAGGCTCTGGCCCGTCACGCCATGCCTTTGCTGGGCGGTGACACGGTGCAGATGCCGAACAGGGCTCCGCGCAGCTACAGCCTGACCGCGCTGGGCGAGGCGACCGGCCCTGTCCCCTTGCGCGGTGGCGCCAAGGCCGGGGACCGGCTGTACCTGACCGGCCCGGTGGGGGATGCGGGCATCGGCCTTGAGCTGCTGCGAACCATGCCGGGCGCCTCTGGACCTCTGGTCGACGCCTATCGCCGTCCGCGTCCGCGTCTGGCCGAAGGGGCGCTGCTGGCGCCCCTTGTCCATGCCATGATGGATGTATCCGACGGCCTGCTGATCGACGCCTCGCGCATGGCAGCGGCGAGCGGCCTGGCCGTCACCATCGACCATATCCCGCGGTCGCCGGCACTGGAAAGCGCGCGTGGCGCCAGCAATGCGATTCAGATCGCGGCGGCGCGGGCGGGGGATGATTATGAGCTGCTCTTTGCCTTGCCCGCCGCGTTGAAGCCCCCGGTGCGGGCCATTCCGGTCGGGCGGTTTTCGCAAGGGACGGGATTGACGCTGATGATCGACGGGGTGGCCATGCCCTTGCCCGACCGGCTCGGCTGGGAACATGGCTGAACTTTTCTGATTTGCGTCAATGCCGTAACGGGTTGACGCGGCCCGTCCGCCCTGTAGCTTCACCCCCGACCTTTCTCAGCCCCGGTAGGACCGCATGATGTGCGTGAGCCTGTTGCTGATTGACGCGGTGCCCGATGCCGGATGCATGAAATCCGGCCGCCCGCCCTTACGCCCTTCGCCCGCCCGTAATTCCCTGCGGAGTGGCCGATGACAGGCATAACAGGGGGAGAGGAACATTCATGCAGATTGTCACAATTGCCATAGGGTGCGGCCTGCTGGCCGTGCTCTACGGCCTGTTCACCAGTCGACAGGTGCTGGCGGCATCCGCCGGCAATGAAACCATGCAACAGATTGCGGGCGCGATTCAGGAAGGCGCGAAGGCCTATCTCAGCCGTCAATATATGACGATCGGCATGGTCGGCGTCGTCGTCGCGGGGCTGGTCCTCTTCTTCCTGGGCGCGACGTCAGCGATAGGATTTTTGATCGGCGCGATCCTTTCGGGCTCGGCAGGCTTCATCGGCATGAACATCTCGGTCCGTGCCAATGTCCGCACCGCCGAAGCCGCCCGCACGTCCTTGCAAAGCGGCCTGACGGTGGCTTTCCGGGCGGGCGCGATCACCGGCATGCTGGTGGCGGGGCTGGCGCTGCTCGCGATCAGCCTGTTCTTCTGGTATCTGACCGGACCTGCGGGGCATGCGCCCGACGACCGGCTGGTGATCGACTCTCTGGTGGCCCTGGCCTTTGGCGCCAGCCTCATTTCCATCTTCGCGCGTCTGGGCGGCGGCATCTTCACCAAGGCGGCGGACGTCGGCGCGGATCTTGTCGGCAAGGTCGAGGCGGGCATTCCGGAGGATGACCCCCGCAACCCCGCCGTGATCGCAGACAATGTCGGCGACAATGTCGGCGACTGCGCGGGCATGGCGGCCGACCTGTTCGAAACCTATGTGGTGACGGTCGGCGCGACCATGGTGCTGACCGCGCTGTTGGTGAAGGGCGTCGACAATGCGTTCCTGATGCAGCTCATGTCGCTGCCGCTGATCGTCGGCGGCGTGTGCATCATCACCTCGATCATCGGCACCTATATGGTGCGGCTGGGGGCGAGCCAGTCGATCATGGGCGCGCTTTACAAGGGTTTCTGGACCACGGCGATCCTGTCGATCCCGGCGCTCTACGCGGTCACTCAATATACGCTGGGCGATCTCAATGCCCGCTTCGGCACCGATCTGGACGGGTCGGGCGGATATACCGGCATGGCGCTGTTCTGGTCGATGATGGTCGGCCTTGCGGTGACGGGCCTGATCGTCTGGATCACCGAATATTATACCGGCACCAACTACCGCCCGGTGCGCAGCATCGCCCGCGCCTCGGAAACCGGCCACGGCACCAATGTCATCCAGGGCTTGGCCGTCAGCCTGGAGGCGACCGCGCTGCCGACGCTGGTGATCGTGGCCGGCATCATCGTCGCCCATCAGCTTGCGGGCCTGATCGGCATCGCCTTTGCGGCGACGGCCATGCTGGCGCTGGCGGGCATGGTCGTGGCGCTCGACGCCTATGGCCCGGTCACCGACAATGCCGGCGGCATCGCGGAAATGGCGCATATGGACGACAGCGTCCGGGTCAAGACCGACGCGCTCGACGCGGTGGGCAACACCACAAAGGCGGTGACCAAGGGCTATGCCATCGGCTCTGCGGGCCTCGCCGCGCTGGTGCTGTTCGGCGCCTATACGGAGGATCTGAAATTCTACAACTCGGCGCTTGGCCTGACCGAGCCGGTCGATTTCAGCCTGTCCAACCCTTATGTCATCGTTGGCCTGCTGCTTGGCGCGCTGCTGCCCTATCTGTTCGGCGCGATGGGCATGACTGCCGTGGGTCGAGCAGCCGGTGACGTGGTGAAAGACGTGCGCGACCAGTTCGCCACCAACAAGGGCATTATGGAGGGCACGTCGCGGCCCGATTACGCCCGCACCGTGGACCTTGTCACTCGCGCCGCGATCAAGGAGATGATCATCCCCAGCCTGCTGCCGGTGCTGGCGCCGATCGTCGTCTATTTCGCGATCTCGGCGGTGGCGGGCACGCCCAACGGCTTCGCGGCCTTGGGCGCGCTGCTGCTGGGCGTGATCGTCTCGGGCCTGTTCGTCGCCATTTCGATGACCTCGGGCGGCGGCGCCTGGGATAACGCCAAGAAGTTCATCGAAGACGGCAATCATGGCGGCAAGGGCAGCGAAGCCCATAAGGCGGCCGTGACGGGCGACACGGTAGGCGATCCCTACAAGGATACGGCGGGGCCTGCCGTCAATCCGATGATCAAGATCACCAATATCGTCGCCCTGCTGTTGTTGGCTGCGCTCGCGCACGGCGCGTAACTCGCCGCTTGAAAAGGGAAAGACGGGACGATGGCTCCGCCCTGCAAAGTGGCGGGGCCGTTATTTTGCGGGAAGCAGGATGCGGTGCTGAAGGCTCTTCGGCGACGGCACGGCCTTTGGGTCAAGGAGATAGAAATGTCACAAATTAGAAATGATATAGTCACAAGATTGTAACGTAATAGTCATAGTTGGCCCCCGTTCGCCAGGATGGCGAGAGGAGAATCACAATCATGCGACTGACCTGCAAACTGCTGCCTGCGCTCGCCCTGCTGGCCGCTCCGGCCGTGGCGCACGCCAGCGAGGATGAACAGCTCTGGACCGCCGCCAGCGCGACCGTGAAGCTGAGCGATCATTGGCGCTTTTCGCAAGAGGTCATCGCCCGGTTCAGCGATGATCGCGACGGGCTGTACGAGGTCGAAATGAATTCGCTGATCGGCTACAAGGTCAGCAAGAAAGTCACGGTCTGGGCCGGCTATACCCATGACCCGCAATATAATGGCGGCAACTTCACGGTGATGGAGCATCGCGGGCGCCAGCAGGTGACCTTCGACAATATCGTCAAGATCGGCCCCGGTCAGCTCAGCGCGCGCCTGCGGCTGGAGGAACGCTGGCGCGAGGGGGTGGACGGCACCGCCTGGCGGCTGCGCCCCTATGTCAAATATGTGCTGCCGTTCAGGGAAGGCGGCAAGACCGCGCTGCTGTTGAGCCATGAAAGCTTCATCGATCTCAACACCACCAATTTCCAGCGGGTCGAGGGCGAGGAGCGGATGCGCAACCTGATCGCCATCACCACCCCGATCGCGAAGAATGTGAATGCGGAGATCGGCTATCTCCACCAGCACGGCTTCCGCCCGCATGCCGATGATCCCAACGACAATGTCGCTTCCTTCTCGTTGAGCTTCTCCTTCTAAAATTCCTCCCCATCCGTCGACGGGAGAATTGATTCTCCCGTCGACCGGCTTGCCCGGCCCGCCCCTGCGGGCCTATACGCCGCGCCATGACCAGCGAACCTTTCCGTTCCCAACTGGCGGCGTTAGAAAAGCGGGGCCGCCTGCGCCGCCTGATGCCGCGCGCCGGGCGGGACTTTGCCTCCAATGATTATCTCGGCCTCGCCTCCGACCCGATCATCGCGCAGGCCGTGGCCGACGCCGTGGCGCGGGGCGTGCCGGTGGGTTCGGGCGGATCGCGGCTGCTGCGCGGCAATGCGCCCGAACATGAAGGGCTGGAGGCCAAGGCCGCCGATTTCTTCAAGACGCAAGGCGCGCTGTTCATGGCAAACGGCTTCGCCGCCAATCTGGCGCTGTTTTCCACCCTGCCGCAGCGGGGCGACCTGATCGTCGCGGACGAGCTGATCCATGCCAGCGTCCATGACGGCATCCGCATGTCAAAGGCTGTGGCCGTCTTCGCCCGCCATAATGATGTGCAGAGCTTTGCCGACCTGATCGCCGCCTGGCGGCAGGAAGGCGGCAAGGGCCGCGTCTGGATCGCCGTGGAAACGCTCTATTCCATGGATGGGGACATGGCGCCGCTCAGCGATCTGGCGGTGCTGGCGGCAAAGCATGAGGCCATGCTGATCCTGGACGAAGCGCATGGCACCGGCGTTTTCGGGCCGTCGGGGCGGGGTCTGTCGGCGGGTCTGGACGGGCTGCACAATGTCGTGACCTTGCACACCTGTGGCAAGGCGATGGGGGTGGAGGGCGCGCTGATCTGCGGGCCGCGCCTGCTGATCGACTATCTGATCAACCGGGCGCGCGCCTTCATCTTCTCCACCGCGCCCTCGCCATTGATGGCGGTTGCGGTTTCGGCCGCGCTCGACCGGATCGAGCAGGCGAGCGACCTGCGCGACCGTTTGAAGACGCTGCGGGTCGACGCCGGCGAAGCGATTTGCGCGCCGCTCGGCCTGCCCGCGCCGCGCAGCCAGATCATCCCGGTCATTTTGGGCGAGGATCGCCGGGCCATGGCCGCCGCCGCCGCCTTGCAGCAGGCTGGGTTCGACGTGCGCGGCATCCGCCCGCCGACCGTGCCGCCGGGGACCAGCCGCCTGCGGATTTCGCTCACCCTGAATGTCGGCCGCGCCGACATTGCTGCGCTGGGCGAGGCGTTGCGCAAGGTAGTGACATGAGCGTCTTCATCGTCACCGGCACGGATACCGACATCGGCAAGACCGTCTTCGCGGCGGGCCTAGCCGGGGCGCTGGGCGCTTATTATTGGAAGCCGGTCCAGGCGGGCATCGACCCCCAAGGCGACAAGGAGCGGGTCGCCGCGCTTTCCGGCCTGCCCGCGTCGCGCATCCTGCCTGAAGCCTATCGCCTGACCACACCCGCCTCCCCCCACCTGGCGGCGCGGATCGACGGGGTGGAGATCGGCCTCGACCGGCTGGCCTTGCCGCAAGTGGACGGTCCGCTGGTGGTGGAGGGCGCGGGCGGACTGATGGTGCCGGTCAGCGAGACGCTGTTGATGATCGACCTGTTCGCTCATTGGCGCGCGCCGGTCATCCTCTGTGCGCGGACAGGGCTGGGCACGATCAACCATAGCTTGCTTAGCATCGAGGCGTTGCGGGCGCGGGGCATTTCGATAGCGGGGATCGCCTTCATCGGTGAGCCGAATGAAGAGAATGAGCGGATCATTCCGGAACTGGGGAGGGTATCCAGCCTGGGACGGTTGCCATATCTCGATCCGCTGGATGCTGCGACGCTGAAAACGGCTTTTGCGGCATCCGTCACCTTGCCTTAAGGCGCCTCATCCTCTTGCCTTTGCAGCGGCATGATATCCTCTGAGGGAAACAGCCTCCCAAACCCGCAAGCGTCGAAGATTTTTCGACAAACGACATGGACATCCCCGTCTTCGAACGCTCAACTCCCGGCCATCATGGGTGCGTCCACGCGCCCTGACCAGATGAAGCAAGGGAAGCTTTGATGAAATATCTCCTCCTCGGCGCGGCGGCAGTTGCGCTGGTTGCAGGCGCGTCCGTCGCCCAAACCGATCCGGCAAAGTCCGATCCGGTAAAGTCCGATCCGGCAATGAAACCCACTTATGGCAGCTATGGCTTCGACAGCGCTGGCATGGACAAGTCGGTGAAGCCCGGCGACGATTTCTACGATCATGCCAACGGCACCTGGACGAAGAACACGCCGATCCCCGCCGACAAGTCCAATTATGGCGCCTTTAACACGCTGGACGACCTGTCCCGCGAGCGGACCAAGGGCATTCTCGACGCGGCGCAGAACGACCCGAACAGCAAGATCGGAGCCGCCTATGCCAGCTATCTTGACGCCGCCACGGTCGAAGCCAGGGGGCTGAACCCCGCCAAGTCCTGGATCACGAAGATCAAGGCGGTGAAGGACAAGGCATCCTATGCAAAGCTGACCGCCGAAGCCGCGCGCGCAGGGATTGACGGCCCCTTCGGCTTCTACGTCAATCAGGACGACAAGGACCCGGAAACCTACATCCTTGTCCTGCACCAGTCAGGCCTCGGCCTGCCCGACCGCGATTTCTATCTGGAGCCCGATGCGAAGATGGCGGCGATCCGCACCGCCTATGTCGCGCATCTGGAAAAGATGCTGACGCTCGCTGGTGAAGCGGACGCCAAGGCCCGCGCCGCCGCGCTGATGGCCTTCGAGACGGAGGTCGCCAGGGTCCACTGGACCCAGGTCGACAGCCGCGACGCCGACAAGACCTATAACAAGATGACGCTGGCGGAATTGCAGAAGGCCGCGCCGGGCTTTGATTTCACCGCCTATTTCGCCGCCAACAAGCTCCATCCCAAGGATGTTCTGGTGTCGCAACCAAGCGCCGTCACTGGGGAGGCTACGTTGATCGCCAAGACGCCCGTCGGCGTGCTGAAGGACGCGCTGCTGCTGCGCACGCTGCACAGCTTTGCCGACCAACTGCCGGACGCGGTCGCCAATGAGAATTTCGCTTTCTACGGCACCGCCCTGTCAGGCACGCCGGAACGTGAGGCCCGCTGGAAACGCGCCGTGGATTTCCTGAAGGGTTCTATGGGCGAGGAAGTCGGCAAAGCCTATGTCGCCAAATATTTCCCGCCCGAAACCAAGGCGGCGATGGATCAGCTCGTCAAGAATGTGATCGCCGCCATGGGCCGCCGCATCGATGGCCTCACATGGATGAGCGACGCCGCCAAGGCCCGCGCCCATAAGAAGCTGGCCGCCTTCACGCCGAAGATCGGCTATCCCGACAAATGGCGCGACTATACGGGCCTGACCGTCAAACGCGACGACCTGTTCGGCAATGCCCTGCGGTCGAACCAGTTTGAGTTCGACTATCAGATGGGCAAGCTCGGCAAGCCGATCTATCGCTGGGAATGGGGCATGACGCCGATGGAGATCAACGCCTATGCCAATTTCGGCATGGTGGAGATCGTGTTCCCCGCCGCCATATTGCAGCCGCCCTTTTTCGATCCCCATGCCGATCCGGCGGTCAATTATGGCGGCATCGGCGCGGTGATCGGCCATGAACTCAGCCATCATTTCGACGATCAGGGCGCGAAATATGACGAGACGGGCAAGCTCAACCAATGGTGGAGCGACCAGGACGTCGCCAATTTCAAGGCGCTGACCGACAAGCTGGTCAAGCAATATGACGCCTATGAACCCTTCCCCGGCGCGCATGTGAAGGGCGCCTTCACCCTGGGCGAGAATATCGGTGACCTCGCCGGAGTCGCCGTGGCGCTCGACGCCTATCACGCCTCGCTGGGCGGCAAGCCCGCGCCGGTGATCGACGGCACGACCGGCGACCAGCGCTTCTTCCTGGGTTGGGCGCAGGTGTGGCGGCGCAATTATCGCGAGCCCAATTTGCGCCAGCGCCTCGTCACCGATCCGCATTCGCCATCGCAATATCGCGCCGACACGGTGCGCAATTTCGACCAATGGTATTCGGCCTTCAAGCCGGAAGCGGGCGGCAAGATATTTCTTGCGCCGCAAGATCGGGTGAAGATCTGGTGAGAATCAGAAGGAGCCGGACGAGAGAATCCGGCTCCTTTTTCATTCCGGAAAAGCAATGAATTTTCGCGACGGCGAAACGTTTGAGTCATGCGATTAACTGCATTTTATCTGTTGACCGTCTCTTAAATGCAACATTTGGTCGGATGGCTCTTTTCTCCTGACAACCTCTTCCACAGCTTGGCGTTCAAACCATAGGTAAAGTTGAGGAGAAGCAATTTGTCGGGTTTGAATAATATCTTTCTGAAGGCCGGTATGGCGTCGATCGCGCTGGCCGCTGCCGCTCCGGTTCTGGCTCAGGGTGCCGCTGCCCCCGCCGCGCCCGCCCAGTCGGCGCCTGCCGCTCCAGCGGCTGGTGCCAGTAATTTCTCGGACGCCGATATCAAGCAGTTCGCCGCCGCCGCCGTCGAGGTGACGAAGATCCAGCAGGACAGCTCGATCGCCGCCGCCGACAAGCAGCCCAAAATGCTGGCGGCGCTCCAGGCGTCGGGCATCCCGCCGGAAAAATTCAACCAGATCGGCCAGGCCGCTGCCGCTGATCCGGCGCTCCAGCAGAAGATTCAGGCTGCCGCTCCAACGTCCTCGGCTGCGGACGCGAGCGCTGCTCCGGCTACCCCGCCCGCTCAATAAGCGCGGCATTGCACAGAGGGAGGTCATCGGCCTAAGCAACGGCCATGACCTCTCCTGTCTGGCACCCCTTTTTCCAGCACGGCCTGAACGAGCCGATCCCCCATGTCGACCGGGCGGAGGGGGCTTTGCTGCATCTGGCCGACGGCGGCACGCTGATCGACGGCATCTCAAGCTGGTGGGTGACGACCCACGGCCATTGCCATCCCCGGATCTCGGCGGCCATTGCCGAACAGGCGGGGAAGCTCGATCAGCTCATCTTCGCTGGCTACACCCATGAACCGGCGGAAGAGGTTGCGCGCGGACTGGTCGATCTCGCGCCCCGCGCGGCGGATCGCGATCCGCTGGCCCATGTTTTCTTCTCCGACAGCGGCTCCACGGCGGTCGAAGTCGCGCTCAAAATGGCGCTCGGCTATTGGCACAATCTGGCGCTGGATGGCCTCTCCGAACCGCGCCACCGCATCCTCGTGCTCCAGCACAGCTATCATGGCGATACTATCGGCACCATGTCGGTGGGCGAGCGCGGCGTCTACAACGCCGCCTGGTCGCCACTGCTGTTCGATGTGGAGACCATCCCCTTTCCCGCCCCCGGCGCGGAACAGGCGACCCTCGACGCGCTTGAAGCCGCCTGCGCGCAAAAGCCCGCCGCCTTCATTGTCGAGCCGCTGATCCTGGGCGCGGGAGGAATGCTGATCTACCCCGCCTCTGTCCTGCGCGAGATGGCGGCGATCTGCGCCCGTCACGACGTCCTCTTCATCGCGGACGAGGTGATGACCGGCTGGGGCCGCACTGGAACCCTCTTCGCCTGCGAGCAGGCGGGCGTGGTGCCGGACATCATGGCCGTGGCGAAGGGCATTACCGGCGGCACGATTCCCCTCGCCGTGACCCTCGCGACATCGCGCATCTTCGAAGCGCACAAGTCGACGGACCGCGCCCGGCTTTTCTACCATTCGAGCAGCTACACCGCCAACGCCATCGCTTGCGCCGCCGCCGCCGCCAACCTCGCCATCTGGCGCGAGGAGGATGTGCTTGGCCGTATCGCTGCTCTGGCCCAGGGCATGGCGGAGCGACTCGAAAAATTGGCAGGCCATCCCGCCTTCGCCAACTCGCGCCGGATCGGCGCCATCGCCGCGATCGACCTGATCGCGCCTGACGCCGGCTATCTTTCCGACCTCGCGCCGCGCCTGCGTGCCTTTGCGCATGAAAACGGCCTCTTGCTGCGGCCGCTCGGGAACACCATCTATCTCATGCCGCCCTATTGCCTTGACGCGGATCAGCTCGATCACGTCTTTGCGGTCCTTCAAAAAGCCGGTGATGCGTTCGGCGTTTCAGCCTGACTTTCTTTTTCAGCATTTTGGCGCTATGGCGGCGCGATTTTTCGGTTTCCCAGGATATTATGGCAAAAGAAGAACTGCTTGAAATGCGCGGACAGGTTGTGGAGCTTCTCCCCAACGCCATGTTTCGCGTACGGCTTGAAAATGATCACGAGATCCTCGGCCACACTGCCGGCAAGATGCGCAAGAACCGCATCCGCGTGCTGGTGGGCGACGAAGTCCTGGTCGAACTGACTCCCTACGACCTGACCAAGGGTCGGATCACTTACCGCTTCAAATAAGCCGCTGTTCTGATGCGGCTCATTCTTGCTTCGGCTTCTCCCAGACGGCGTGACCTTCTGGGCCAGATCGGCGTGTCTCCCGACGCGGTGGACCCCGCCGACCTTGACGAAACACCCGTGAAAGGCGAACTCCCCTCTGCCTATGCCGCCCGCGTCGCCGCAGACAAGGGCGCCTTGGTCGCTGCACGCCATCCCGGCGCGCTGGTCCTTTCAGGCGATACGGTGGTTGCCGCAGGCCGCCGCATCCTGCCCAAGACAGAGAGCGAAGCGGAAGCACGGGAGTGCCTCCGCATCCTCTCCGGCCGCCGTCATCGCGTGCTGAGCGCGGTCACCCTCATCGACGCGGAGGGCAGGGCGCGCCATCGCCTCTCGACCAATATCGTCACTTTCAAACGCCTCGATCGCGCCGAGATCGACGCCTATATCGCCAGCCAGGAATGGCACGGCAAGGCGGGGGGCTATGCGATCCAGGGTCGCGCCGCCGGCCTTATCCGCGCCATCCAGGGCAGCCATAGCGCGATCATGGGCCTGCCCCTTTACGAAACCCGCGCGCTGCTCAAGGCAGCGGGCTATCCACTGGACTGACCGACATGGCCGAATGGCTCTATGAAGAAGGCATTGGCGAGGCCCGCGCCGCGCTGATCGAAAAGGGCCGGCTGGTCGAAGCGCAGATCGAACGCGAGGGTGACGCCGCCCGCGCCGGCTCGGTGATGCAGGGCAAGCTGATCCGCACCGTCATCCCGAAGAAACGGGGCATCGCTCGCCTGATCTCCGGCGAGGAAGTGCTGGTCGAACCCATCCCGCCGAAAATCGCGGAGGGCGCCACCGTCCTGCTCGAAATCCTGCGCGAAGCCATACCGGAAGAGGGCCGCGCCAAGCTCGCCAAGGCGCGCATCGCCCAGCCCGGCTCCAAGGCTCATCCCGCCCCCAGCCTGCTCCAGCGCCTGCGCGCCACCGGCATTCCGGTCGTGCCCTGCCCGGCGCATGAGGAAGACCGCTTCGAAGCCCATGGCTGGAGCGAACTGATGGAAGAGGCGATCTCCGGCGATATCGGAACGGAGGAAGCGGCGCTGCGCATCTTCCCCACGCCCGCCATGATCCTGATCGACGTCGACGGCTCGATGCCACCCGCCAAGCTGGGCCCCAAGGGCGCGAAACTGGCGGCGCAGGCGATCCGTCGCATGGGCCTGACCGGCTCGATCGGCATCGATCTGCCGACGATGAACAACAAGGACGAGCGCGCCGTCGCTTCGGCGCAGATCGACAAATATCTGCCGCTTCCCTTTGAGCGCACGGCGGTCAACGGCTTCGGTTTCGTCCAGATCATCCGCCGCCGCGAGCGCATGAACCTGATGGAACTGCTCCGCGCCGATCCCGTTGAGACGGCGGCGCTGGCGCTGCTGCGCCGTGCCGAACGCCACGGCAATGGCGGCGCGGCGACGATCACCGCTGCCCCTGCGATCATCGACCGATTGCACAAGGCGACCGACTGGATCGAAACGCTCGCCCGCCGCCGTGGCGGCGCGATCAGCTTGAAGGCGGACGCAACCCTCGCCATATCGGCTGGCCATGTCGCATAAATCCTCTTCCTGCCCGGTCTGCGGCCAGCCCTCGCATCCCGAAACCCGCCCTTTCTGCGGAAAAGCCTGCCGCGACCGCGACCTGTTGCAATGGCTGGGCGAGGGCTATCGCGTCCCCGGCTCACCCGCTTCGGACGAGATGAAAAAAAGTGACGATGATGGGCTAGACAGCACCCCGAACTGATGCCTATAGGCACGCCTCACGAAACGGCCCGCGGTTCTCGCCGGGATCCGTGCCCGGGTAGCTCAGTTGGTAGAGCATGCGACTGAAAATCGCAGTGTCGGCGGTTCGACTCCGTCCCCGGGCACCATTTCCCTTGATTTTCCTGTCCATAGCCGTCCGAAATCGATGGTATATTTGGGCCGGTTTGTGGTATCTCGTCCACCGCTGTCCGGGCGTGTACCTTGCTACCCGGATGCGCGAACGGTAGTTTCCTCGGTATCGAAACCGGGAAAATCAACGTCATGCTTACCGATGCCGCCATCCGTAAAATTGGGCTCCGCGAGAAGCCTTTCAAGGTCGGCGACATGCACGGGCTCTATCTGCTCGTGAACCCGAACGGCGCCCGTTACTGGCGCTGGAATTTCTCGCATGGCGGCAAGAAGCAGACGCTATCGCTCGGCGTCTATCCCCAAGTCTCGCTCAAGGAGGCGCGCGAGAAGCGCACGGAGGCCAGCAAGCTGCTTGAGCGGGGTACGAACCCCTCGACCCACAAGAGGCTCCAGCGCGCCCTGGCGCTGAATGGCGGGGATAGCTTCGGCGCGGTTGCCCAGGAGTGGCTTGCCAAGCTGGAGGCTGAGGGGCGTTCGGCCGCCACGATGGAAAAGATGCGCTGGCTGCTGCGCTATGCCGAGCCGATCATCGGCGAGCGGCCGATTGGCGAACTGACCGCCCCGGAGTTTCTTGCCGTCCTGCGCGCGGTCGAGGTGAAAGGGCGCTACGAATCGGCAAGGCGGCTGCGGACGACCTGTGGCAGCATCCTGCGTTATGCAATTGCGACCGGCCGCGCGCAGCGCGACGTCACCGTCGATCTGCAAGGCGCGCTCATCACGCCCAAGGTCACGCATCGCGCCGCAATTACCGATCCGGGTGGGGTCGGCGAACTGCTGCGCGCCATGTGGGGCTATGAGGGCCAACCGGCTGTCGAAATCGCGTTGAAGTTCGGCGTTCACACGTTCGTCCGGCCTGGCGAACTGCGTCACGCTGAATGGTCGGAGTTCGATCCTGATCTGGCGATCTGGACGATCCCGGCCGAGAAGATGAAAATGGGGCGCGAGCATCGCGTGCCGCTGTCCACGCAGGTCATGGACCTGCTGGAGGCGCTCTACCCGATCACCGGCCACTCGAAATATCTGTTCCCCAGCATTCGCGATCCGAGGCGGCCGATGTCGGAGAATACGGTCAACGCGGCGCTTCGACGGTTGGGCTATGACAAGACGCAGATGACCGGGCACGGCTTTCGCGCGACGGCCAGCACCTTGCTCAATGAGAGCCGCAAATGGCATCCCGACGCGATCGAGCGGCAGCTGGCGCATCTCGAAAGCAACGATGTCCGGCGCGCCTACCTGCGCGGCGAGCATTGGAACGAGCGGGTCAAGATGATGCAATATTGGAGCGACTATCTCGATCAGCTTCGGGCTGCCGAGAAGGTGATCAAAGCGAGGTTTGGGCGGCGCTAAGGGGCAAAGCGGCGCGACAGCTTATGCGATTCAACGCATAAACGATGTTTATGCGAAATAGAGCGTAGCCGTCAGGCGGAATGTTGCCATTTGGCAGTAAAATCTATATAGTAGGCCATGTGGAGGAACCTTATGGCCATGTTGCAGCCCATTGAGACGGTCGCGGCTCCGTTCCGGCCGGAACCCATGACCCAGGAAGAAGGGGGCGCGATGTTTCGTGCGGCACTCAATCTGTTCGCCAAATGGGGCGTCACCGATGAGCAGGCTGCCGTCCTGACCGATATGCCGGTGCGCAGCTTCCGGCGCTGGAAAGCAGAGGGGCCGGGTCGCATCTCGCGCGATGGGCTTGCCCGGCTCTCCAACCTCATGGGCATCCATAAGGCGCTCCGCATCATCTTTCAGGAGCCGCAGCGTGGCTATGACTGGATCAAGGCGCCCAATGCGGCCTTCGAGGGCGCGAGTGCGCTGGCAGTCATGCTGGGCGGCGAGCTGACCGATATCATGCGGGTGCGACGTTATCTCGACGCGGAGCGGGGCGGCTGGTGACTGGAATTGCAGTGCCGCCGGTCAACAGGGTCGAATGGGAGGGCGCAGTCCGAATCATCCGCAGCATCTATCCTCCCATCGATCTGTTCGAGGATATTGCGGATCCAGCCGATTGGCCCCTCCTCATATCGGCCGAGCAGAAGACGAACCCGCGCATCATGACGTCAGTCGGGAATATCGACTTGGTCCCTCCCGAGCGGCGAATCGGTGGCATTGGGGCATCCTATCTGATGGCGTCGTTCACGCATGTCAGTCTTGATCGACCGAGCCGCTTCTCGGATGGAAGCTATGGCGTTCTTTATGTTGCGCGAAACTATGAAACCGCGCTGTTCGAGACGATCCATCATCATGCGCGTTTCATGGCCCGGACGGCCGAGCCAGCCGGTTGGACGTCGCAGTTCCGGGAAATCGTCCTGAAGGTCGATGCCGAGCTGCATGATCTTCGCGGCAGTGACGAGGATTTTGGTCCTTGTCTTGATCCAGAGAGTTACGGGGCAGCTCAGCAGCTCGCTTCCAGCCTACGCGGTTCGGGGTCGGATGGCATGGCTTATACAAGCGTGCGACAGGCTGGCGGCGAATGTGTTGCGCTTTTCTATCCGGACTGCGCGTCCAATCCCATTCAGGGCAGGCATCTCGACTATCATTGGGATGGAAAGCGAGTCGATCTCGTTCGGGACGCAGGCAGTGGCGCGGTTTACAGGGTGGTAGAGGGCTGATGGCAGGGATCGCCGCGAGATGAACTTCACTGCGCCCGATCGCCATTCGCAGGCGGCTGATTTCCTGAGCATGCACCCTGACTATCGCGTGCAGCGTCGTCTTGTCCCTGTGACCCATTTTCATGAGGCGGACCCGCTTGCCTCCAGCCGGATCGGCGTGGCGATCGACGTGGAGACCACCGGCCTCGATCGCGAAGCCGATCGAATTATCGAGCTGGCCGTTCAGCGTTTTCGGTTCGATGATCGCGGGCGGATCATCCAGGTCGGGATGCCTCGGGTTTGGCGTGAAGATCCCGGTATTCCGATCGATCCGAAGATCACCAAGCTCACCGGCCTCGCAGCGGACGACGTTGCTGGACAGGCGATCGACGACGTGACGGCTGTGGATATTCTGTCGTCCGCCGATCTCATCGTCGCCCACAATGCCGCCTTTGACAGGCCGTTCGTGGATCGGCGCCTGCCGGCCATTGCCGGCAAGCCCTGGGCCTGCTCGATGGCCGAATTGGACTGGCTGGAGCTTGGGTTCGAGGGGCGCGCACTTGCCCACCTCGTCTCGCAATGCGGCTGGTTCTATGAGGGACATAGGGCCGAGAATGACATTCTTGCACTGCTCTATCTGCTTTCCCACGGATTGCCGGATGGAGAGACGATCCTGGCCAAGCTCATCGCCTGTTCGGAACGGCCGACATATCGGGTGAACGCCATCGACGCTCCTTTTGACGCCAAAGACCGGCTGAAATCTCACGGATATCGCTGGGATGCCACTCTACGATTCTGGTGGAAAAGCATTGGGGAAGAGGAGAGTGACGCCGAACGTGCTTGGTTACAGAGCGATGTGTATGGAGAATATGGGGAGCCCGCATTCATACCCGTAACTGCCTGCGAACGGCATCGATGAAATCGTGGGAACCTGGCTGAGGACGGGCGGCTGCTGCGGTTCAAGCGGGACGCTCTGGAATCCTGACAACGTTCGATTTCGAGGCGCCTAGCGATCATAGCTCGGGAAAAGCAGTAAGGCTAGCAGATGCCGGATTCGACGACCTGTTTTGGCCGGAAGCGGTCAACCCGGTTTGAAGCGGGAGAGTGATGTAAGCGGACGACCTGCAACGACCCTCGTCGGTCATCCAGGTGCAAATTTTACTCCTTAGACGTGGACCAATCGCTCACTGGCAAAGGGGATCGATTTTGATCAGCTAGTATAGAATAGATATTCTAAAATGAGCCAATCGCCGGCTGGAAGATTCCATACTAATCGCGTAGAAAAGACGAACAAATATTGAGGTTGTGAGTTCAATTCTCAGCGGCAGCACAATCATCCGATGTCTAAGGGATTTCCGACTGTCCGTCTGCTATACGCGCTATAATTCGGCCATCACCATTCGACTTTTTTGAACCCCTGTACCTGTTGCATCTAGCGAGCGCCGCCGCACATCGTAGCTGCAATTGGCAATTGTTTCGACGCACCCTGCGCGGACGACCGGATCCAGGCTTTCGAGCAGCTCCAGATCCTTCCGCTCGCCGAACAGCGAAACCGCTTCGCACAACAGCCTTGCGGCGGGTTCAGTCCTCCGCTGACGGGCCCACGTTCCTACCAGGTCCAGCAAATCGCCTCGGTGCCACAGCTCCTCCTCGCGTCGCGTGAACCAATGGTCGATAGCGAAGTAGTCACGGTTATACTTGAGATGGATTTCGACCTCCCCGTCGAGTGACGAGAACAGCGCGCCCTGGTCGGCCTGAGGATCAGCGTGCAATAGGCACCCCCTTCGTGGGGTGATCGGCGTGCAAAAAGGACCCCTTCATCCCGGGGATTTAGTCGGCCGACTGGTTTTGATCAGTTGGCGAGAACGGGATGTTGATCGTG
>NZ_JABBGL010000012.1:0-132085 GCF_012927365.1 Sphingobium sp. TB-6
CCATATGATGCTGGGCCCGGTCCAAAATCGTGAGCCCATTCTTCATCTTATCGGGGGGCAACCAACCTTCCAGTAATCCCGTGCATCTGGCCAACGGCCGGCGCTCCCGCGATTACGTCATGTTCGTGCATGGGTCGAGACCAGAGTGACGTGACACCCAGCTTTCCACCAGGTGGATAGCGCGGTGACCCGTTCACGCGTCCAGCGGTTGCCGTGCCCGGTCATCAGCCCGTTCCGGTTGAGTATCCCATCGATCAGCTCGTCATTGGCGATGAGCACGAGTTGGCGCACGACGACAATGACGTCGGCCGGGGCGCTGTTACGCTGTCCCTTGCAGCGCTTGGGCAGTCGTACCTCGGTATGGACGCCGCCCGCCCAATGGATCAGCAACATGATCTCGGATGCGTCGCCGTCGATGTCAGCGATTACTTCTTGGATGAGAGGCGATTGTGGCCGCCTGTTCCATCATGATGCGGGCGAAGGCGGTGAGGTGCAGTCCGGCGAGCATTTGGGCATAACGCTCATAGTCTTTGACGAGGCGCCGAAAGCGGGTCGCCCATGCGAATGACCGCTCGACAACCCAACGACGTGGCAAGAGGACGAAGCCGTGATTGGCTTCGGGCAGCTTGACGACCTCCAGCATGATACCGTGCGTCGCTGCGGCATCGGCGGCACGGTCCCAGCTATAGCCCTGATTGACATAGGCGATGTCGACATGACCGCTGGTGACAGTTTGGATGAAATGGGCGAGCCTTTCGACTTTGCCAGGCTGGACGCTATCGATCAAGCGGCAGCGCTTCGGAAGCTGACCCGCAGCGCATTCATGACAGTCCCCATGACAGAGGCCGCCAGAAACGAAATCGAAGGGCGCCATTGAGGCATTGGCATGCCCCAGCCCGTTAACGACCTGGAAATGTGGGCCTGAGCACAGTTGATCATAAAGCAGCGTGACGTAAACCAAGCGCACCTCGCGTTCCCGAAAGCAGCCCTCCCCCAATCGGGATGCGCTGCTCAACAGGCGATGGCCCAGCTGGACATACCCAGTCTTAAAAGTTCAGCAGAAGCATCGCAAAAGAGTCACCGATCATTCGTGCAGTTGCAACATCGCTTCCCTAGTGACGCTGCGAGACCGGTCCGAAGAGACAGGTTCGATCCAAGGGGAAAATCATGATCAGCATGCGCAGCCGGGTGGCCTTGACGGCCTCCAGCCTCATATTCGTCGCCTTGAGCACAACGCATGCGGGTGCCGCTGACGCTGTCGCGGCCGACGCGTCACTGGATGACAGCGGCCTTGCGATGGTTGTCGTCACCGCCCAGAAGCGTCCCGAAAGTCTCCAAGCCACCCCGATCTCCATCTCCGTGATGCGGGGAGAGGACTTGATCAACCGCCATGTCACGTCACTTGTCGACCTGGGCGATGGCTCCATTCCCTCCCTGAAGATCGCGCCCTTCTACTCACGCAGTTCCGCGCTGGTCGTGAACATCCGGGGCATCGGCGTGCTGTCGGACGCCAACCAGCCTGCGCGCGATCAGGGCGTCGGCGTCTATATCGACGGCGTCTATCTGGGCCGCGCCCAGGGTCTGGGCACGGCGCTGTTCGACATCGAGAATGTCGAAGTGTTGAAGGGCCCCCAAGGCACCCTGTTCGGACGCAACACCGAAGGCGGCGCCGTCAATATCATCACCAGGAAGCCGAGCGGCGAACTGCACATGAACGCCACGGGCGGCATCGGCAATTTCGGCGCCTATAAGGGCGAGATGCATCTGGATCTGCCGTCGTTCAACGATATCGCGGTCAAGATCGACGGCGTGGTCGCACATCGCGACCCGCTGGTGAAAAACCCGCTCTCCGGCGCCGATGGCTTCAACCAATATGACAAGCGCGGCCTGCATGTCGAAGCGCTCTGGAAGCCCTCGTCCGATTTCAGCGCTGACTATTCCTTCGACATCTCGAAGGATGAATCGACCTCGCTCTACCTCAACCTGGTCGCGCCCGGTACCAACACGCGCGCTGCGATCGCCACCGTCCAGCCTGATCGCGTGCGTACCGCCAATGTCGGCGTGCCGTTGCAGCCGAGCGTTGGCAATGTGCACGGCCATCGCCTGACGCTTGAATGGCAGGCCGTGCCCGAACTGACGCTGAAGTCGATCAGCTCGTATCGCAAGTTGCGCCAGAGCCAATTTGACAATGCGTCCGCCTCGACCTCCATGTCCTCGCCCGCCGCGTCGTTGGCCGCGAACGCTGCTGGCGGCTTCACCAACTTTCAGTTTGCCCGCTACAGCCTTGCGCATTTCTGGCAAAATCAGCGAAGCCAGGAATTGCAGGCGATCGGCGATGTCGGCCGGGTTAGGTTCGTCGCCGGCGCGCTCTACTATCGCGAACATGTGTCGGACAATGCGCAGGCGTACAACACCAACATGTTCACCAACGCCGCTGGATCTGCCTACACGGTCCTTTCGCTCGATCCCGCCGCGCAGCGGATCGACCGCGCCAGCCATGTCACGACGAAGAGCATCGGCGCCTTCGGCCAGGCGACCTGGACGCCCGACATCCTGAACGACGCCGTACACCTTACCGGCGGCCTGCGCTGGACCAGGGACAGCAAGCATGGCGCGCTGGAGATCGTGAACGGCGCGCTGCCTGTGAATCGCAACGGCGTGTCCGGCGAGATCGGGCTGGACGCCAGCTGGTCGCGGGTCGACCCGATGGTCAATCTCGCCATCGATCTCAGCCAGGACATGCATGTCTACGGCAAATGGTCAACCGGCTACAAATCAGGTGGAGCCAATTCTCGCTCGCAGGAATATGACCCTTTCAACCCGGAATCGGTGTCCATCTTCGAAATTGGCGCGAAGACTGAGTTTTTCGACAATCACGGGCGCTTTAACATCGCCGCCTATGCCGGAACCTACAAAAATATCCAGGTCGACTTCAGCCGACCTTATGAAACCGGCGGCGTGCGCCAGACGCGTACCACGCTGTCGACGGTGAACGCGCCGGGCGAGGGCGGCGTGCACGGCATCGAGGCGGAACTGACGGTCAATCCGCTGGAGGGCCTGACGCTGTCGGCTTCCTACGCCTATCAATATGTCCGCATCCCCTCGACGGTGAACCCCTATCCGAATGCGACGGGCGTCATCAGCCCGACCGTGGTGCCGATCTATCAGACCTATACGCCCAAATATGCGGCCAGCGGCGCGATCGATTACGAGCTACCGATGAACGGCTTCACCATCCGCGCGCATCTGGACGGCAATTATGACTCGGGCTTCTATGTCAATGCCAACGACCCGGTCTATGTCGGTTCGGGCAGCGCATCGAATGTCTATCAGCCGATCGGCGAAAAAGCCTTCATCGTGAATGGCCGCCTCGCGATCGCCGACGTGGAGACAGGCAGTATGGACGCGAAGGTCAGCTTCGCGCTGTGGGCACGCAATCTCTTCAACGAACGGCATCTGTTCTACAAAGCGCTCAGCCCGACCTCGGGCCTCAATGGTTTCTTCAACGAGCCACGCACCTTTGGCGGCGAGATCAATCTTCGCTTCTAACGAGGGCGGGGACGATGGGCTGGGTCGCCATCGTCCCCCTCCGCCATTTGGATTTCACAATATTGCGCCAAGGTTGCCGATAAAGGCTCCGAAGAGGAACGTCCCATGAAGCTTCAGACCACCTTGCCCCTGATCGCGCTGCTGTTTGTCAGCACGGCCCATGCCGCGCCTGTCGAGGCTCCGCTGGTGACGCGGACGGCCCCAGACACTCTGACGATCAGCTGGACCGGTCGGGAACCTGTCGACATTTTTCTCTCCGATGATCCCGGCGCAAAGCCGAACGATGCGAAATTGGTGTCCAAGGAGGATCGCGACGGCACGGAAACGGTGAAGGTAGCAGCCGGCGAACGTGCCTATTTCCTGCTGAAGGGCCACAAGTCGGGCGATATGGTGCGCGTCGCGGAGCGCGTGCTGCCCCTGCAACAGGGATCGAACTTCCGCGACATTGGCGGTTATCCGGCCGCCGAAGGCAAGCATGTCCGCTGGGGTCTGATCTATCGTTCCGGCGGTCAGCCGCTTCTGACCGACGCGGATGTGCAGCAGATCCACGCGCTCAAGCTCGCGAACCTGGTCGATTTGCGGTCGAGCGAGGAGCGGGTGATCGCCCCTACCCGTATCGACGCTGTGCCCTATCAGGCCGTCGGCTATTCGATGCTGACGTTGACTGGCGGCGGCGCACCGAAAAATGGGCAGGGTGTCTATCGTAACATGCCGGCCATGATGGCGCCGCAATTGCGTTTGATTTTCCAGGATCTGCTCGCCCGAAAGGGGGCCATCGCCTATAATTGTTCGGCGGGACAGGACCGCACCGGCTTCGTCACGGCAATGATTTTGTCCGCCCTGGGCGTTCCGCGCGATACGATCGTCGCCGACTATCATCTCTCGACCACCTACAGGCGGCCAGAATGGGAAATGCCCAAGATCGACACCGCCGCCCAGGCGAACAATCCGGTTGCCATGTTTTTCGCGAAATATCAGCAGAACCCGGCAGCGGCTAAACCGCAGCCTCTGAAGGACGCCGACGGCACCCCATTTCTCAGCCATGCATTTAACGAGATCGATAGCCGATGGGGTTCGGTGGAAAACTATCTCGAACAAGAGATCGGTTTAACAAAGCTGGACCTGGCATCTCTCCGAGCTGGTTACCTCGAGTAGCGAGCGGATATTTGGCGTGACGGTTGCGTAGCCGCGGCATCCGACCCAATAGCCGTTCGTGGGCGATTTTCGCGTTCCAGATTCCGGCCCTCGTTCATGTTCCGATTAGCGCGGGAAACAACAGAGATTGGCTGGAGCAAGTGCAAACCGCCTTTGCATTAGAATCATGATGGAAGGGCATGTCAACCTCCTAAGCACATCATGCCCTCCACTTCACTATCGCCGCAGGTCCAGCGCGACGTCGACGATCATATCTTCTTGGCCGCCGACCATCTTGCGACGCCCGACTTCGGCCAGGATGGCGCGTGTGTCGAGCCCATAGTCCTGAGCCGCCTTTTCCGCATGGCGCAGGAAGCTGGAATAGACGCCCGCATAGCCCAGCGTCAGGGTTTCGCGATCCACGCGCACGGGCCGGTCCTGCAACGGACGGACCAGCTCTTCGGCGGCGTCCATCAGCGCATAGAGATCGCAGCCATGGTTCCAGCCATAGCGGTCGGCGGCGGCGATGAACACTTCCAGCGGCGCATTGCCGGCGCCCGCCCCCATGCCGGCCAGGCTGGCATCGACGCGGATCGCGCCGTTCTGCACGGCGACGATCGAATTGGCGACGCCCAGCGAAAGATTGTGGTGGGCATGAACGCCGCGCTGCGTCTCGGGCTTCAACACCCGGTCATAGGCCTGCAGCCGCGCCGCATATTCTTCCATATTGAGCGCGCCGCCGCTGTCGGTGACATAGACGCAATGCGCGCCATAATCTTCCATCAGCTTGGCCTGTTGCGCCAGCGCTTCGGGGTCGGTCATATGGCTCATCATCAGGAAGCCTGAGACATCCATGCCCAGGTTGCGCGCCGCCTCGATATGCTGTTTTGAAACGTCCGCCTCGGTGCAATGGGTCGCGATGCGTACCGAACGCACGCCCAGATCATAGGCATGCTTCAGATCGTGGACCGTGCCGATGCCGGGCAGCAGCAGCGTGGTGAGCACGCTATGCTCCAGCACTTCCGCCACAGCGGCGATCCACTCATAATCCGTGTGCGCGCCGAAGCCATAGTTGAAGGACGATCCGCTGAGCCCGTCGCCATGGGCGACCTCAATGGCGTCCACTTTTGCGTCGTCCAGCGCCTTGGCGATCTTCTTCACATGGTCGATGCCATATTGATGCCGCACGGCGTGCATCCCGTCGCGCAGCGTGACGTCCTGGATATAGAGCTTGGTCTGGGTCGGATCGAAGGTCATGCCGCGGCTCCTTCATGCATGCGGACGGCGATCTTTTCGGCGGTGCGCAGCGCAGCCGAGGTCATGATGTCGAGATTGCCGGCATAATCGGGCAAATAATGGGCGGCCCCTTCGACCTCCAGGAAGACGCTGACCTTGAGGCCGGTATATTCCCCATCCATCTCGGGAATGCGCAGCGGACGGTTCGACCCGATATGTTCGAACTGCACCGCCTGCTTCAGCCGGTAACCCGGCACATAGGTCTGCACTTCGGCCACCATGCGGTCGATGCTGGCGCGGATTTCGTCCTGACTGGCCTCTTCGCACAGGCAATAGACGGTGTCGCGCATGATCAGCGGTGGCTCGGCCGGGTTGAGGATGATGATCGCCTTGCCCCGCGTCGCGCCGCCCACGTCCACGATCGCCTGGCTGGTGGTTTCGGTGAACTCGTCGATATTGGCGCGGGTGCCGGGACCGGCGCTTTTCGAGGAGATGGAGGCGACGATCTCGCCATAATGCACCTTCGCCACGCGGTTGACGGCGTGGACGATGGGGATGGTCGCCTGTCCGCCGCAGGTCACCATGTTGACGTTCGACGCGTCGAGATTGGTCTCGCCGTTGACGGGCGGAATGGTGTAGGGGCCGATGGCGGCAGGCGTCAGGTCGATCACCCGCTTGCCATGGGCCTGGAGCAGTTCGTTGTGACGCTTGTGCGCTCCGGCGGACGTCGCGTCGAATATGATGGCGATGTCCTTGAACCCGTCCAGCGCGATCAGGCCGTCAATGCCCTCCGCCGTGATGGGCACGCCCATGCGCGCGGCGCGCTTGAGGCCATCGGATTCCGGATCGATGCCGACGAAGGCGCCCATTTCCAGCGTCTCCGACAGACGCATGATCTTTATCATCAGGTCGGTGCCGATATTGCCCGACCCGATGATCGCAACTTTGGTCTTGGCCATATTCCTCCAGCCTTTTCGTAACGGAATGCCCTTTGCCAACGCGGCGGGCGGCGATCCCTCTGGGCATGGAGAATAAGCGCGCTTTGGACTTGGCGCTACCGGGCGGAGTCGCTATCATCTCACATGATGAGAAAGAAGACGCCGCAGATCAGTTCGCTCAAGCGGACATTGGCGATGCTGGAGAAGGTCGTCGCGGACGGCGGGCAGAACAGCGTGTCCGCGCTGGCGAGGTCTGCGGATATTCCCGTGGCGACGGCGCACCGCCAGGTGACGACGCTGGTCGAGGAGGGCTATCTGACGCCGGTCGGGCGCGGGCGGCACGTCGCGGGGGCCAGGCTTTTGCAGCTTTTGCAGCGGCTCGATGAAAAGCAACTGATCGTCAATGTCGCCGCGCCGGCGCTGCATCGTCTGGCGGTCCGGGTGCGGACCATCGTCCAACTGGGGACGCTGGAAAATGAGATGGTCACCTATCGCCTGAAAATCGGTCAGGGCGCGGCGGGACTGTTCACCCGGGTCGGAATGCAGTTGGAGGCCTATTGTTCCGGAATGGGAAAGGTGCTGCTGGCCAATCTTCCCCGTGAGGAGCGGGATGCCTATCTTGCTAACGGGCCTTTCGTCGCCCTGACGCCGCGCACCATCGTCGCCGCCGATGCATTGGCGAGCGAACTCGATCTGGTCGCGCGGCAGGGTTATGCGATCGACGATGGGGAAATTGCGGAGGATCTGACTTGCGCCGCCGTGCCGATCAGAAGGCCCGACGGTGTGGTGCACGCCGCCATCTCCGTATCGCAATCCGTGAGGGCGAGCAGGATTTCGCAGGCGGACGTGATCGATCTGCTGCGGGCCACGGCACAGGAGATCGAGCAGGTCGCTTTCAGTTAAGGCCTTTTGGGAAAGCTGTCAGCCATCCGGATATGGCGCCAAGCCGGTCAGACGGCCAGGTTCAGATAGAAATTCTTGAGCGCATGGGCGTCGTGGAGGGCGTTGTGCGGCATCCTGCTATTGGCGGCCGCGCTGAATCCCGCCGCGTTGATGAGTTCCAGATGAAGCCCGTCCAGGTCGATCATCTCCCCCGGGCCGGTCACGAGAAGGCTACAGAAATAAGCGATGTCGTCGGGCCAATCCGCTACGATCTGTGGATCGCGATCGCTCGCCAGATAGGCCTCCAGATGCAGCGCCGCATCGTTACGGTTCAACTGATGGTCGACGCCCGGTGGCACGAAGCGGAGATAGGGAATGACGTTTTTCTCCACCCACGGGTGGATCTCCGCCGGCAGGGGGAGAGAGACGTAAAAGTCCTGGTCGCCATATTCGGGGACGAGTGCAAGGCTGATGAGTTCGCCGCCAAAGCCATTATATTCAGTGTCGAGGAAATAACGCATGCTTCCTCCTTTGACGCGGCGCTCCCTTGCCGTAAACCCCCCGCCGGTGACGAACGGACGTCAGGCCGAGAGAAGGTGATATGCAGGCTCGCGAATTTATTGGATCGGCTCAGGTGCCCGGCGGCGCGGAACTCACCCTGTACCGCCGCGGCGGGGACTTCATGATCGTGCTCGACCGCAACGAGCTGATGAGCAGCCGGATGAGCGGATCGGAGGAGGCGCTGGCCAATCTCACCTGCGAACGACTGCGCGGGCGGGCGCGGCCGCATCTGCTGATCGGCGGCTATGGCATGGGTTTCACGCTGCGCGCCGCGCTGGCCGCGCTGGACGATAACGGGCAGATCACCGTCGCTGAACTGGTGCCCGAGATTATCGACTGGGCGCGGGGGCCGATGGCGGAGCTGGCGGCGGGCTGCCTTGATGATCCGCGTGTGCACCTGGTGCAGGCGGATGTGGCCGATGTGATCGGCGCGGGGAGCGGGACTTACGACGCGATCCTTCTGGATGTGGACAACGGGCCCGATGGGCTGGTGCGTCAGGCGAATGATCGCCTTTATTCGACGCAGGGCATATCAGCGGCCATCGCGGCGCTCAAGCCCGGCGGCATAGTGGCGATATGGTCGGCTGCGCCGGATGCCGCCTTTACGCGTCGTCTCGCCCGCGCCGGCCTGATTGTCGATGAGGTCGCCGTGCGCGCCCGCAGCAATGGCAAGGGGCCACGGCACGTCATCTGGTTCGCCAAGAAGCGGGGATGACGGTCGCCTAACCGGCTTCCGCTTCGCGCCATTGCCCCTGGGCAATGCCTTCGAGCGACCAGTCACCGATGCGCCACCGCACCAGCCGCAGCGTCGGATGGCCCACCGCCGCCGTCATCCGCCGGACCTGCCGGTTGCGTCCCTCGCGGATCGTCAGCCGCAGCCAGCAATCCGGCACGCTCTTGCGGAACCGCACCGGGGGATCGCGCGGCCACAGCGCCGGATCGTCTATGCGCTCGACCTGCGCAGGCAAGGTCGGGCCGTCCTTGAGCGTCACGCCCCGCCGCAACGCCTCCAGCGCCGCTGCGTCGGGATCGCCCTCGACCTGCACGAGATAGGTCTTCGGCGTCTTGAAGCGGGGATCGGAAATTCGCGCCTGCAACCGGCCATCGTCGGTCAGCAACAACAGCCCTTCGCTGTCGAGATCAAGCCGCCCGGCGGGGTAGACGCCGGGCCGGTCAATGAAATCGGCCAGGGTCGGACGCGCCGGGCCAGTGCTTTCGTTGGTGAACTGGCACAATACGCCATAGGGTTTGTTGAACAGGATCAGCGTCATCGCGGCTCAATCCTCGCCATCGAACGCCAGGCTGCCCTGGCCAATCAGCGTTTCGATGAGCGCGACGGCCGGGGCGGATTCGGCAAACCGCGAATCCACGACCATGGCCCGTTCCGCGCATAGCTGTTCAGCCAGCAGCGCCGTTTCGCCCGTTCCTTCGAAGCAATGGCCGTCCACGAACAGCAAGATCGTCTCGTCCTGTTGCCGGATGAAGGAAAAACGGCTCGCCGGATTGCGGCTGAGCGGCACGCTGTGGGCCAGCAACGCCTGTACGTCCTGCGTCCCGATCGGCTCTTCCGGCCGCCAGTCCGTTTCGGGATATTTGGGCAGGCTGTTGAAGAGGCCGAACCAGCGCGCAAAGGCGTCGCGGTCGGACAATGCCTCCATCACCATCGCATGCAGCCGGTCGATGGCGGGCGCGGTGATCTCGCCGGGATTGGCCTGCAAGCTCAGGTCGGGGTCGGCATAGCGATCCTCCTCCAGCATGCCGTCGACCTGATGCTCGCACCAATTCTCGACCAGCTCGGCGCGAGAGGGGGCGCGAAAACCGATCGAATAGGTCATGCAGTCGTCTCCGACCGCCACGCCATCATGCGCGAAGCAGGGCGGAACATAGAGGATGTCGCCCGGTTCGAGCAGCCAGTCGTCCGTCGCCTCGAAATCCGCGATCAGGCGCAGATCGTCATGCGGCAATAGCGGAGTCGCAGAATCGCATCGCGGCCCCACGCGCCAACGCCGCTTGCCCAGGCCTTGCACCAGAAACACGTCATATTGGTCAAAATGCGCCCCGACGCCGCCGCCATCCGTGGCATAGCTGACCATCACATCGTCGATGCGCCAGTCGGGCACGAAACGGAACGGTTCGATCAGCCCGGCGACCTCGGGCGCATGCTGGTCGACCGCCTGTACCAGCAGCGTGCAGGGGGCGCTCCCCAGTTCACCGAAACGCTCTTCGGCCAGAGGGCCGCTTTCCATCGCCAGATGGTCCGCGTCGCGGGTAATGAGGCGTGATTCCACACCTTCTTCGCAGGCCAGGCCCGCCAGCTCATCCGGGTCCAGCGGGTTGCGCCATTCATTCCACGGATTGCGGATCAGCAGGGGCCGTTTCTGCCAATAGTCGCGCAGGAACAGGTTAAGGTCGAAATGGGTGATTTTCATGTCTCGCCCATGCGCCCCCGGAAGGCCACTGTCAAAACCGCGCCACATTCCGATGGCCCTGCGGATGAACGTAACGGTCCTGTGCCAGCCCTTTACGCGCTTACGCCGCATACTGGTTTCCAGCCAGTCTCAAGGCCGCCTGTACGATATACGGTCAGCATTATGGTCGCGTCTTTGGCTCTCGTCACCGCGTCCGGACGCTGGTTTCGCTGATCCGTCCATCCAGCATCGAAATCTGCACATCGGCGGCGGCGGCGACATCGGCGTCATGGGTCACGCAAATTACGGCGCGGCCCTGATCATGGGCGAGGCTGCGGAACAGCTCCACCACGCGGGCGCTGTTCTGGCTGTCGAGATTGCCGGTCGGCTCGTCGCACAGCACCAGCGCCGGATCGTTGGCGATGGCGCGGGCGATGGCGACGCGCTGCCGTTCGCCACCCGACAGCCGGTCGGGCGTCTTGCCGCTCTTGGCGCCAAGGCCCATGGCTTGCAGCAGGCTCTGCGCCTTGTCCCGCGCCTGTGCCCGGTTCAACAAACCCAAGCGCTGCATCGGCAGCATGACATTTTCCAGAGCGGTGAATTCCTGCAGCAGGAAATGGAACTGAAACACGAAGCCGAAGCTCGCCAGCCGGATATGGGCGCGCCGATCCCCGCTGAGGGGGTTCATATCCTTCCCGTCGAAGAGCACATGGCCGCTGTTCGGCCGGTCGAGCAGCCCAAGCAGATAGAGCAGCGAGGATTTGCCGCAGCCCGAAGGCCCGACAATGGCGACGAAGCTGGCCGGTTCGATGGCGAGGGTCACGTCCGTCACCAGAGTCACCGGCGGCGTACCGGGCAGGCTGCGCGACAATCCTTCGGCCTGCATGATCGCGCTCATATCGCGCCCCGCAATATGTCGACGGGATCGACGCGCGCCGCCTTGCGCGCCGGCAGCCAGGCCGCGACTGTCCCGGCCAGCAGCGATGCGGCGGCGGCGATCGCATATTGCCGGGCGGAACGATCGAGCGGCAGATGCCGGTCTTCGCCCGCGATCGGGAATTCGAGCGAACCGAGGATCGCCATCAGCCCATAGCCCAGCAGCCATCCCGCCACGATGCCGATCAGCGCCAGCACCAGCCCTTCCATCACGAAGATCAGTTGCAGGTCGCGCTCCGAAAAGCCGATGGAGCGCATGATGGCGATGTCGCGCCGCTTGTCGGTGATGCTGTTCGACACGACCGTGTAGATGCCGAAACTGGCCACCAGCAGGATCGCGGACACGACACTGTACATGATGACGTTGCGGGTCACGAGCAGGGAGAGGAAATCGGCGGAACGTTCCTGCCAGCTTTCCGCCTTGTAGGAGAAGCGCGCCTCCAGCCGCCGGCTGATCGGCTGCGCGGCATAAGGGTCGTTCAAGTGCACGCCGATGCGGTTGATGATGAACGGGCGGCCCAGCAGCGATTGCGCCTCCCTTAGCAGCACATAGCCTGCGGTCGCGGCCAATTGGCTCTGGCCGCGCTTGAACAGGCCGACGATGCGCAGCGACCGGCTCTGGCCCGAAGCCGGGGTCGCGCCCACCACGTCGCCTATGGCGAGACCCAGGCGTTGGGCCATTTCCTCCCCGATGATGATGCCGCCCTGCGTGCTTTCCAGGTCGCGCAGGCGGCCCGTGCGCAGCTTGTCTTCGATGGTGCTGACCTTCTCCTCGACGGCCGGGTCGACGCCGATGATGGTCAGCGCTTCCTCCCGCCCGCCGCTGCGCAGGGTGATGGCGCCGGTCAGGCTGGGCGATCCGATAGCGCCCGGCTCGGCGTCGACGGCGCGCAGGATTTGGGGCCAGCCTTTCAGCCCCCGCACCTCATTGCGCACCTTGTAATGGCGCAGGTCGACGGCAGCGCCGGGATAGGCGCGGATGCCCGGCTGGGGCGGGGGGCTGCGCAGCTCGTCGGAAATGACGATATGGGGGGCGGCGTCGATCAGTGTCTTCACGAAATCATTCTGGCTGCCGATCATCATCGCGGACACCGCCAGGAAAAAGCCGACGCCGACCGCGACACCGCTCACCGCCACCAATGTCTGGCGTCGGCGCCCGGCCAGATGGCGGAGCGCAATGGCGACGAGCAGGCCGAATTGACCGCTCATCTCTTAACCCGCACGCGCCCATTCTCGCGCAGCGTGTCGTCCGGCTTGGCAACGACGGCGTCGCCCCGCGACAGGCCGGCAAGGATCTGCGTATCGCTGGAGCCGACGATGCCGGTGCGGACTGCCCGGCTATGGACGCGCCTGTCTCGCACCACCCAGACCCGGCCATCATATACCGCCGTCGCCGGGACCAGCAGCGCCTGGGCCACCCGGCGCGTCACGATATTGACCTCCAGCGTCAGGCCGAGCGGCAGCGTCATGGGCGCGTCGGTGACGATCCGGGCGCGAAAGGCGCGCTGTTCGGGGTCGCCGCCCGGCGTCACCTCCCGCACATGGCCGCGCAGCACCCGGCCCGGCCAGGCGTCGCTGGACATGAGCCCGGCCTGGCCGGCATGGATGCGCGGCACGTCGCGCTCGTCGATCGTGGCGGTGATGCGAATGCGGGCGGGATCGCCCAGCGTCATCAGCGTGCGGCTGGGCACGGCAAGGTCGCCCGGCTCCACGTCCCGGCGCAGCACTATGCCATCCATGCCCGATCGCACCGCCATCTGATCGAGCCGGGCGGCGGCGCTCTCCTCCGCTGCCCTGGCGCTGTCCGCCGCCGCGACCGCCTGATCGCGCGCCGCTCGCGTGACCCAGCCCTTGGCGAACAGCGCGACCACGCGCCGCTCGTCCTGCATCGCCACCCGGCGTTGCGCGCCCGCCTGTTGCAGCGCGTGGCGCTGTTCCTCATCGTCCAGCAGGATCAGCGGCTGGCCGCGCCGCACCCGGTCCCCTTCGTCCACCATCACCTGCCGCACTGGCGCCGTCAGGCGCGCCGCGACGGACACGGGATGCTCCGCCTCGACAAAGCCGGTGGCATAGACGAGTTCCACCGCCTCACCAATGCGGGCGGTCGCGGTCGTCACCTCGCGCGCTCGCCCGCCCAGCAGCGCATAAGCCGCCGTGCCAGCCAGCAACACCGCCAGCAACAGCCAGAGCGTGATGCGTTTCATTCCCCCGCTATACCATCATGCGCGGCGATTGCCTGCGGTGCGAATTTTTATGCCGTGCCGACCGGAATTTGCTTCGGCTTCTTCTGCTCGGTCGCCAGACGGGGCACGGTGACTTTCAGCAGTCCCTTCTGAAGCTGCGCGGTCGCCTTGTCGGCATCAGCCTCGAACGGCAGGGCGAAACGGCGCAGGAAGCTGCCCTGACTGCGTTCGACCAGATGATAATGCTTCTTCTCGTCCTTTTCCTCGCGCTCTTCCTTATGCTCGGCCTTGATCGTCAGCATGCCTTCGTGGATGTCCAGCGATACATCCTTTTCATCGAAGCCAGGCAGTTCGGCGGTCAGTTCAAGCCCTTTGTCCGTTTCAGCGATGTCGACCTTGGGGATCAGGAAGCCCTTGCTGTCGCCGCTCTGCGGGGCGGCCCAGCCTCGGCCGAAATCATCGACCAGCCGGTCCATTTCCTTGCGAAAATCGACAAAGGGATCAAAGCCGCCGCGCAACAGGCCGCCACGGCCAAAGGGTATCAGCGAGCGATATTCAGCCATTGTCCTTCTCCTTATGCGTGATCAAAATTTACTTACTGCCCGCTTCTGGCGCGGGCGGATGCATTTCTGCGCCATGGTCCGGCGCGTGCATGGCCTTGCAATCGTCCATATGTCCGGGGGCGCCATTCGGGCCTGACGGGGCCATGCCATCCGATCGTCGCCCGTCTTCACCGCCCTTCATCATCGGACAGTCATGCCTTGGGCCGGAGGGCGGGGCGGGCACGGCGGCATCAGCGGGATGATGCGCGGCATGGTCCGCAGCCGATTGCGCGGACGCCACATTGGCGATCATGAGAGTCCCCAGACTCAAGATACTCAAGAAACGACGCATGACGCGAACCTCTTCACCAGACCATCGGTGAAGTTTCAGCCAGCGCGCTTCTTGGCGCTATAAGTAGAGTTACGCATCGGCATTGTCGGGTGCCTCATCAATTCTCGATTTCACGGACCCGAATTCCGCCTTGAACATATGGTCCACGGCCAGCCCGACCAAGACAGCTTCATTCCAGGCCTCGCCTATTACGCGCTGCCCTGTCCTGACTGATCCAGCGCCGTCATGAGCTGGACCGACAGATCCTGGATCGTGAAAGGCTTTGCCAAAAGGGGTATGCCCTCCTTCGCGGCAGAGGCAGCCGCTGCGCTATAACCCGTCATCAGCATCGTCCCCAGATGCGGCCAAAGCTGCCTGATCTTCAGCGCCAGTTCCATGCCGCTGACTTCTCCCGGCATGATCATGTCGGAGAGGATCAGCGAGAAATCGACATTCCCTTCCAGCCGGCGGAGCGCTTCATCGCCATTGTCGACCCGCTCCGCTTCATAGCCCAGCGCCATCAGCATGCCGCCCACCGTATCGGCCACCGTGTCGTCATCCTCGACCAGGAGGATGCGCGGCTTGCCAAAGGCGGCCACCGGTTCGGTCAGGCGATCGCTGACCTTGGCGGGGAGCAGGGAACGGGGAAGCCGCAGGGTGATGGTCGTCCCCCGGCCGACGATGCTGTCGACCAGCACCTTGCCGTCCGATGCGCGCACGAACCCATAAACTTGGCTGAGGCCCAGACCCGTGCCCTGGCCCACTTCCTTCGTCGTGTAAAAGGGTTCGAATATCTTGTTGACCAGATCGGGCGCGATGCCTGCGCCGCTGTCCGTCACGGCGATCTGCACCTGATCGGGCCGGTCGCCGTTGCCGGGAAGGTTCGCGCCCTCGATGACGATGGTGCCGCCCCTGGGCATGGCGTCGCGTGCATTGAGCGCGATGTTGAGGATCGCCACTTCCAGTTCCGACGCATCGACCTCCACCGGCCAGAGATCGGCTGGGAGGTGCATCGCGACCTCTATGCTTTCGCCCAGGGAGCGCTCGAGCAGCGCGTCCATGCCCCTGATCCGTTCGCGCAGATCGATGACTTCCGGGTTGAGCGGCGTGCGGCGGGAAAAGGCGAGGAGCTGCCGCGTCAGTTTCGCGCCGCGGTCGACGGCCTGGCGTATCCCGGCCTTCAATTTCTCCAGCCTGACAGGGTCGCTGGTGCGTTCCATCAGATCCAGCCCGCCCGAAGCGACCATCAGCAGATTGTTGAAATCATGCGCGACGCCGCCGGTCAACTGGCCCATGGCTTCCATCTTCTGCGATTGGCGCAGGGCTTCTTCCGCTTGCTGGCGTCCGGCAATCTCCGCCTGCAGCGTCTGATGCGCCCGGCGCAGGGAGGAATAGGAGGCGGTGAGCATCACGATCAGCACCGATGCCGCAATCACGATGACCGCGATGCCCAGATAGCGGGTCAGACGGCGCGACAGGCTGTCCAGTGTGGACATGAGATAGACGGAACCCAGTTGCGTGCTGCCCTGCTTGACCGGGACGGTGACAGCCAGCGCGCTTGACGGCGCTTCCCGCCTTGCGGCCTCCGCGCCTTCGGGCAATCGGGCGGGCGGTCGGGCGAAACCGCCCGCAAAGTCGCCCTTGCCGTCATAGGCGGCGACCGCGACGATCTGGGGATCGGCCTTCAGCGCGTTCAGATATTCCTGCAGAGCCACATCGTCGTCGAAGGCAAGCGGCGCGGCGATCCCGCTGGCCAGGATTTGCGCTTGCGCCGTGGTCTGCCGCAGCTTTTCGATGCGGGCGAGCTGTTCGAGCTGGAAGGTGGCCGCCAGACCCGCGGCGAGCAGCATCAGCGCGATCAGGACGGCGGAAAGGGGCGTCGCCATCTGTGCGATGACGTTGCCGAGGCTGAGGCGGCTTTGGGAAGCTTGCGTCATTTCCTGTCCACCGCGATTGCAAGGCCCAGCAATTTGGAACTGATCCTGAGGCCATGGGCGCGGGCCGCGCCGTCGTTGATCTGGAAGCGGACGCGGCCGCTCTGCCTGACAAATTCTATCATCGCTCCGGTCGGGCCCGCGCTCTTGTCCGCGACGGTGAGGATCGGCTGTCCCTCGGTTGTCGAAAAAGGCGCGTAGCCGGGGTCCGTCGATGCGCCCGCGAACAATATGTGGCACCCTGTATTGCCGCTTTCATTGCCGGTCCGTCGCACCACGACAGGGCGGCCCACCATCTTCTGGCCCCGCACGACATCGGTCAACAGGGTGCCGAAAGGGTCTTCCCCGACGACGCAGATGATGAAATTCCGGTCCGTGGCGGAAAAGGCTCCCGGCGGCCATTCCACGAAGGGCGCGAATTTGAACAGGAAGTTTGCCTGGATCGCGCGTTCCAACGTGGAGAGCGAATTGGCCGGCCCGGCCGCCGGAGCGCGCCCGGCCAAAACCGACAGGGATAATAAGGCCGCCCATCGCAGGCGGCGCGCGCGCCTCTTGCAAAGGGGAGGGATCAGATCGTGCATTTCAGCGCCACGAACACGCTGCGGCCGAGTGGGGTCGCCTGCGAGACAGGAAGCTCCTGATGACGGCTGTGGAGGAGGTTGAAGCCAGAGACCGACAATTCGGCCCGGTCGTCAAACTGCCAGCCCAGCCTGGCGCCCAGCTCGACATAGGCCGGAACATGCGGGTCGGGTAGGGCCGAGACATAGCGCAGGTCGAAATCGACATTGACCTCCGGCCCGATGTCCATGGAGGAACGCAGGGTCGCGCGATGCTTGGGATCATTGCCGACCTGGGAGACGCCCAGCAACGGCACCGCATCCGGCTTGAAGTGGAATTTCTGGATGAGCAGGCTGTAGCCGGGTTTCAGCCGCCACCAGTCCGCCACCCGAATATCGGCCCAGGCGTCCAGGCCGTAGCTGTGCCCCTCTATTCCATTGCCCCATCGCAGCGGCAGGAATCCGCCGGGAGCGGGTTCGACGGACCTCAGATCGTCATAGACATTGTAGAAGGTGGAAACCGACAGCGAGGCGCGTGGAGAGACTACCAGGCGCGTGCCAAGCTCATAGGCGGTCAGCTTTTCGGAGCGGAAACCGGAAAGGGCGGTCAGGATGACGGTCTGTCCGATGGTCTCCACCACATCCTCGTCGAAGGGGGTGGGCGACCGGACGGCGCGGGACACGGCGCCCCAGATCAACGTCGTGGGGTCCGGTTTCCAGGACAGGCGGACGCTGGGCAGGAAGGTCAGATCCTTGTAGCTGCGCTGCTCCAGCTTGGCGCCGATCGTGCCCGTCAGGGACGGGGTGATGGCGATGCTGTCCTGCGCGAACAAATTGCCCACGAACAGGTCGCGCCGGCCGGGCACGAAGTCCAGACCGGGAATATTCTCTATCACATAACGGCTGATGCGCGCGCCGCCGCCCCAGACGATGTTGTGCGCCTCGCCCAGAGTGAAGCTATGCTGCCCCTCGACATCGAACGTATCCAGGGCGAAGCGGCCGCCGTCATTCTCGATCCTGCGCGCCGTGTGGTCATAATAGGCCTGGAGTTGCAGGGTCGCGCCCGATGCCGTGCCGTGACGCCAGCGGGCGAGCAGGTCATAGCCGTGAAAATTCTCGTCGGCCGCATTTCCCTGCGAGCGGGAGCCGTAATAGCCGTCACCCTGGACCATCAACGCGTCGGCGGGGGTCGCATTCCAGTCGAAGCGGAAGCCGCCCTGGGTCCGGCGGTTGCCATCGTCCAGCCCCGATGCGCTTTCGAAATTTTCATGGCGCTTGACGAAAAGGCGGTAACTGGCGTTTCCGCCTGCATGGCCGCCATAGCGCAGGCCCAGATCATAGGTTCGGTTGCCGACCACGCCCGTCCCATACAGACCCTGCGAAGCGCCAGCGTCGCGGGTGATGATGTTGATGACGCCGTTGACCGCGTTCGATCCCCAAAGCGTCGCGCCGGGTCCGGAAATCACTTCGATGCGCTCGACATCTTCGGGCAGGATGTCCTGCATGTCCCAATAGACCCCGGAGTAGAGCGGCGAATAGACGCTGCGGCCGTCGATCAGGACGAGCAGCTTGTTGGAAAAATTCTGCGCGCCCTCATTGCCGCTGAGCCCGCGCGCGGCGACGACCGTGTCATTGGGGCCGCCGCGCATGACGTGCAGATTGGGGGCGAGGCGAAGAATGCCCGGCAGCGTCAACGTGCCCGAACGGACGATATCGTCATGGGTGATGACATAGATGGATGCGGGGGCGTCGGCCAGCGAAGCGGTCGAACGGGTGACGGACGTGACATCCAGCTTGGACAGCGCGGAGATCGGCATGTCCCGCAGCTCTTCGATGCTCTGCGCCTGGACGGGAGACATGGATAAGAAGGCAAGGCATGCGGCCATCCCAGCCGCCCAAGCCGTATTGCCAAAAGCCAAAGCCCGCGACATCCCCATCGTCCCCCCTGCGCCTGCCCCTGCGCCTGGATTTCCCGCGCACCTCCCGGTCGTTACGCAGGCACGATGGAAAAGTTCCACGCCAAGCCCTACAATTCAATGAACAATTTTCTGTCGGCGTGAAACATCCGGTCGGAAGGGCATGGCCGGTCCCGCCGCATCTATCATCGGGCCTTGTCTTCCTTGCATCGTTTCGTTCATCCCATAAGATCCTCAAAGGGCCGCAAGGCTCTTGGCCAGATCGATCTGCTTGAAGGGTTTGGTCAGCCGCGGCAGCTCCGCCGAAATTCCGGCATTCTCGGCATAGCCCGATATCAACAGCGCCCGGATTTCCGGCTTGAGCATCCTTGCCTGTTCGATGAGGTCCGTGCCCGTCGTGCCGGGCATCAGATGGTCGGTGACCAGCACGTCGATCTCCGGTTCGGTTTTCATGATCGCCAGCGCATGTTCGGCCGAATTGGCCTCCAACACGTCATAACCCAGTTCGCGCAACATATGCACCGTGCTTGCGCGGACCAGATCCTCGTCATCGACCACCAGCGCCATGCCGTGATCGAGCTTGACCGGGGACAGGTCCGGTCCGGCCGCATCCTGCCCGACCTCGATCTCGCTCGTCGGCAGCCAGAGGCTGATCGTCGTGCCCTCTCCGATGGCGCTTTCGATCGTCAGCCTGCCGCCCAATTGCGCGACCAGCCCATGCACCATCGACAGCCCAAGGCCCGTCCCCTGACCCACGCCCTTGGTCGTGAAAAAGGGCTCGATCGCTTTTTCCGCGGTTTCCTGATCCATGCCGATGCCGTTGTCCGTGACCGACAGCCTGATATAGCGGCCCTCCCGCAAGCGCAGGCCGTTTTCCGGAGCCATGATGTCGCAGGTCACGCCGATCCGGAGCCGTCCGCCCTCCGGCATGGCGTCGCGGGCGTTCACCGCCAGGTTCAGCAGCGCCATTTCGATCTGGTTGGCGTCGGCATGGGCCGGCGGCAGATCGTCGGTGATCGCCAGTTCGACCTGCACCCGCGGCCCGGACGTGCTGACGATCAGGTCGCGCATGTCCCGCACGAGGCTGGCAATGTCGATGGCGGTAGGTTGCAGCGGCTGCCGCCGCGCAAAGGCGAGCAGTCTTTGCACCAGCATCTTGGCCCTGTCCGCCGATTGCAGGGCGCCTTCGATCAGCCGGCGCTCCCGATCCGTTCCCAGGCCGCGACGGTGGAGGAGATCGAGACTGCCGACGATCGGCGTCAGCAGATTGTTGAAATCATGGGCGACGCCGCCGGTAAGCTGCCCCATGGATTCCAGCTTCTGCGACTGGCGCAGCGCTTCCTGCGCCAGCTCCAGTTCGCGTGACCGCTGCTGCACCCGCTCTTCCAGCGTTTCGTTGAGCGCGCGCAACCCCTCCTCGCTTTGGCGCAAGGCTGCTTCCATCCGGCGACGTTCGGTGATGTCGTTGAACAGGACCGCAACCTGGGGCGCCTCCGGATCGCCCACGCGGAAGGCATAGACATCGTACCAATAATCGCCCAGCGCTTCGGCCTGATCCTCGAAGCGCACCCCCTCGCCGGTCAGGGCGACCCGGCCGTAAATGTCGAACCAATTTTGTTCATGCCCCGGCACCTGGGACCGCATGGTCTTCCCAACCACATCGGTCAGGCCCGTCTGCCGCGCAAAGGCCGGATTGGTTTCGATGAAACGATAGTCGGCGGCGTTACCCGCTTCGTCGAAGATCATCTCGATGATGCAGAATCCCGCCTCGATCGAATCGAACAGCGATCGATATTTCTCCGCGCCGCGATGCAGTTCCTCCAGTCGCGTCCGCGCATCATATTGTCTGCGCCTGCCGCGCAGCGCCGACTGGGCGAGGCTGATTAGCGTGGTGGGGTGAAAGGGGCGCTCAAGAAAATTGACGTTGCCCAGCATCTCCAGATAGCGTGAAGCCGCCGGATTGCGCTCCAGTCCGCCGCCCCGCCGCGTCAGCAATATGAAGGGGAAATCCGACCATTCCGGCTGCTTTTGCAGCCAGCCGACCAGAGGGTGCAGATCGCGATTGTGCAGCGCCTCTTCCGTGACGAGCGCAAAGCCCGCGCCATGGTCGATACCGCTCAACAGGGCGGAAAGATCCGCGCAGATCTGCGACCGCAGCCCCGCTTCGCCCAGCATCGAGGCGGCAATCTCCGCATCGCGTCCGACCGGAGCGAGGATGAGTGCTCGTTCGGAAAGATGCGGGATCACGCCTTGTCGTCTTCGAGGAGCGTTGGCGCGTTTCCGACGAAATGGGGCACGCCCCGCAGCACGCCCTGAAAGCCGATCAATGGTTCGCCCAGGCGGATGCCATAATGGCCGATGCGGAATTCGCGAATGGTATCCTCATGCATTCCGGTGCGTTTCTTGATGACCGACATGGCGCGCCGCACCCGCCCCAATGCCTCGAAATAGCGCAGGAGAATGACCGTGTCCGCCAGATAGGTGACATCGACCGGCGCCTTCATGTCGCCCACCAGGCCATGCTGCGCGACCGTAAGGAAGGTCGTGGCGCCCTGCCGGTTAAGATATTGAAGCAGTTCATGCATATGCAGGACCAGGGCGTTTTCTTCCGGCATGGCCGACTGATAGCCATTCAAGCTGTCGATGACGACGGTCCTTACCCCATGGCTTTCCACGCAATTGCGCACGCGTTGGGAGAACTCCCCGGGGGACAATTCGGCTGCATCCACCTGCTCGATGACCAGATTTCCTTCGTCCGCCATGGCCTGCATATCGATGCCCAGGCCCTTTGCGCGATTGAAGAGCAGGCCGATCTCCTCGTCAAAGACGAACATGGCGGTCTTTTCGCCCCGCGCGACCGCCGCGGTCACGAAGGTCAGGGCCAGCAGCGACTTTCCGGTGCCGGCGGGACCAAGGACGAGCACGCTGGAGCCACGCTCGACACCGCCGCCCAGCAGGGCGTCCAGCTCCGGCGATCCGCTTTTCAGGAGGCTGCGTTCGAAGCTGGTCTTGTGTTCGGCCGATACGAGGCGTGGAAAGACGCGAACGCCCCCTTGTTCGATGATGAAATCATGGTACCCGCCGCGAAAGCGCCGGCCGCGATATTTGATGATGCGCATCCGGCGGCGTTCCGGGCCATAGCCGGGCGACAATTCCTCCAGCCGGATGACGCCATGGGCGACGCTGTGGACGGTCTTGTCCGCGACCTCCGCCGTCAGATCGTCGAGCATCAGCACGGTCGTATTTTGCTTCGAGAAGAAATGCTTGAGCGCCAATATCTGACGCCGATAGCGCAGCGAGCTTTGCGCCAGCAGGCGAATTTCCGACAGGCTGTCCAGAACCACCCGGTCCGGCTTCACCTGCTCGAAGACGTCGAAGATCCGACGCGTGGTTTCGCCCAGCTCCAGGTCGGACGAATAGAGCAGGCTTTGCTGCTGTTGCTCATCCAGCAGGCTTTCGGGGGGAACCAGTTCGAAGAGGTCCACGCCATCGAGCGTCCAGCCGTGCGATTGCGCGCTTTCGCGCATTTCATCGTCGGTTTCGGACAGGGTGATGTAGAGGCAACGCTCGCCGCGCTTCGCTCCCTCGATCAGAAACTGCATTGCAATGGTGGTCTTGCCCGTGCCCGGACTGCCTTCGAGGAGGAAGACCCGGCCGCGGGTCAGTCCGCCGGAGAGAATGTCGTCAAGGCCTTCTACCCCCGCAAGCGCTTGTTCGGTCGAATAGGTCGGCAGCACGTCATTCTCCTTTCAGAGCACAAGCGCCAGCGATTACCATGGGAAAGGTCCGGCCTGAATGCGTTACAGATTGATTTCGATCAAGCTGGCCAGCCCGGTGCGGATAAGCCGGGACAGGGTGCATCATGAAGCCGGGCCTGTGCTTTTGTCGAATATGCCGTGTCGAGGCATGGATCATCCTTTGTCGCTCGGGTGCAAAGGACGCACCGCGGGCCAAAGAGGTTCCCTCATCCCTCGATGAACAGGTAGGACGGATCGTAATCGCTAAGCTGGCGCAGGGCGGCCAGGTCGAAGATCGTGATCCTGCTGCGCCGCATCTGAAGCAGCTTCCTTTCTCTCAACTCCCGCAACATCCGGTTGATATGTACCGGCGTCATGCCGCAGGCCTCCCCCAGATCGGCCTGGGTGAGAGGAAAAGTGAATTCGCGGCCGTCGCTCAGTCCCACGGCCCGCAATTTCGCTTCGATCTCGCAGAAAAAATGCGCAATTCTGGCGATTGCGTCGAGGCGGCCGAGGCGGAAAATCCACTCGCGATGCATGGCGGCGTCCAGCAGCGTGCTGAACCACAGCAGCTTCGTCAGATTGGGACGCTCGACCAGCAGCCCGTCCAGCGCTTCGTGGGGGATCAGCGCTATCTTGCAGACGCCCAGGGTCGCGACATCATGGTCGAGCCGACCCAGCGGATAGCCATGGAGATCGACGAAATCGCCGGGGACATGCACGGCGACGAGCTGACGAAGGCCGTTTCGGTCGTCCATATAGCGACATATGAAGCCCTCCATGAGATAGGTGCTCAGCCTGATCGGCTCGCCGGCACGGGCGATGATCTGTCGGGCCTGTGCCTTGCGGACGTGGCCGATGCTGGCTTCGAGCGCGGCGAGATCCTCGTCCGACAATTGATCGCGGCGGCGGTTGCGGAGGAAGTCGGCAAATATCATCTGCGGCTTGTCCCAGAGCGCGAAATCCGACCAGGGTTCAACGCGGATGCCTTGCTCCGGTGCCGGACGGGAATGGCTTATCAGCAGGGCTCTCCGGCGACCAGCGACTTCTCGCATCGTCCAGGCCGGACCCTAAGGCATTTTTTTGGTCGAGCAGGCGCGGGATGATGGGGGCGAGTTCCCTTGCCAGGAAGCCGACCCTTCCCATCTCCTTCGACAGGGCTTGCCCTGCCATGCCATGCAGCCAGCAGCCCCAGGCAGTGGCCCGCAGAGGTTCGGCTCCGCGCGCGAGAAGGCCGCCGATGACCCCCGCCAGCACGTCGCCGGAACCCGCTGTGGCAAGACCCACGCATCCCCCGTCGAAACGAAGCGAAGGGCCGGAAGGGTGGGCGAGGATGCTTTCCTGTCCCTTCAGCAGAATGATGCACTGGAAGCGCGTGGCGATGTGGGCTGCGACGCCTTCGGGATCGGAGGCGACAGCCGCCTCATCCATCCCGGCAAGGATCGCCATTTCGCCGCAATGGGGCGTCATGATCACGCGGCCGTCATGCGCGGCGATGACATCGGCCAGGTCGCGGGCGGACGTCAGCGCCGCGGCGTCCAGCACGACGCCAAGCTCCCGGCGGGGCGAAGCAAGCAGACGGGCAACGAGTGTGTCGGTCCGGTCGCTGACGCTCATCCCCGGCCCCAGGACCATGGCATCGCATCGCCCGACATGCTCCTCCAATATCCCGACCGCCTCCGCGGCGATCTCGCCATTGCGGTCGGACGGCAGCGCCAGCATCGATGCTTCCGGCACGAGAACCCCCAATGCGGTCGCCACCGAACAGACCGTCGCCAACTGGACCTTTCCCGCTCCCGCCCTGAGCGCGGCTTCCCCCGTCAGGCGCAGGGCGCCCGGCACGAATTCGGCTCCGCCGATCACCATCACCCGGCCGCGCTCATTCTTGTCCGATCCGTCCTCCAGACCGGGCAGCGGGTGATCGCGCAGCCAGCTTTCATCAATGCTTCGCAAGCTCATCCCCGCGCTCCTGCAATGGCATCGGGCGCCTTGGTGACGGGCGTCCGGTCCTCTTCCATGGGCGCAATGACATTGTACCGCTGGAGGGCAAGGCGTCCGTCCCGCCCCGCTCCGGCATCTAGCCGGTAATCGGTCACCGCGCAGTTCGCGACGTCCCCCTTTGCGTCGATCGCCAGTATCTCGGCTTCCGTCAGGCTCTCCAATATATAGCGCATGCAAAGGACCACGACCTGATGGCTGAAGATCATCACCCGGCGCCCGGCATAATGCAGCGAGATCGTGTCGATTACGGACCGCAGCCGAAGGATCACGTCGCACCAGCTCTCCCCGCCGGGAGGACGATGGTAAAACTTGCCCAATAGGCGCCGGAATTCGGCCTGGTCGGGGAAGATGTTGCGGACGCCGCCGGTCGTCAGCCCGTCCAATATGCCGAACTCCTTTTCACGAAGCCGCTCATCGCGACAGATCGGCTCGTCCCCGGCCGCGCCGCCATGCTCGCGGAATATCCGGGCCGTCTGGCAGGCGCGCAAATAGGGCGAGGACAGCAGTACCTCCGGACGGCTCTCCTGCGACTGGCGCGCGAACCAGCGGCCCAGCGACGCGGCCTGCTCGCGGCCCAGATCGCTCAAGGGCACGTCGGCGTCGCGCACCGTCAGGGCGATGCGGTCCGCCTCCGCCTCATGGGCGGCGTCGCTCGCGATATTGCCTGCGCTTTGGCCATGGCGCGCGATGATCAATTGGGCTGGCCAGCGGATCGTCATCTCGATCATTCTCCTCCCATGGTCCGTGAAGCAGGTTGGACAACGCCTGAGCGGTCGATCGGCTTCATCCCATCCGACGAAGCGGACCCTTCGCGCCTGCCGTTCGTATAGTCGGTTCAATAATCAGGAGATGATCATGACCGACGCGCAGAAGCTGAAGGAACATCTGTGGGACCGCATGTCGGACAGCCCGTTCATGATGCTTGGCCTTACGAGCAGCGGGCAGCATAGCGAGCCGCTTACCGTCCAGTTGGACGACGATCAGGTGGACAGGCTGTGGTTCTTCGTTGGCAAGGACAACCGCCTTGCCGGCGGCGGCGCTGCGATGGGCCAGTTTGTTGCCAAGGGGCATGATTTCTTCGCCTGCTTCTCCGGCAACACGCGCATCGACAATGATCCGGCGATGATCGACAAACTGTGGTCGAAAGCGGTGGAGGCTTGGTTCCCCGGCGGAAAGTCGGACCCCAATCTCGCTTTGTTGCGCTTCGACATAGATGAGGCCGAATTGTGGGAAGCGGACGTGTCGTTGGCCGGAAAGCTCAAGATGCTGTTCGGCGGCAAGATCAGGCCGAGCGAGGAAGGCAGCCATGCGAAGGTCGAAACGACCGCGAAATGACAGCCTTATAAGACAGCTTTACGGTAAGGCTGCGACTGCCGGGACCATCGGCATAGGCCGCGTGGTCTCAAGCCGATCGGAAAGAATCACCGTTCCGGTGCAAGCTTTTGCTCAAAGAACGTCAATGTAGCGGTGAGCGCTGTTGCATTGGCTCGCGCCGTGTCGGCATCCCTTTTCCCGACGAAGCCATGGTCGACATTCGGGATGTAGATCGCTTCGACGGGCACATGAGCGGATTTCAGCGCTGCCTCGAACTCCTGCGTTTGCGAGACGGCGACCAGCGTATCGGCCAGGCCATGGATCAGCAGCATCGGCGGGTCGTTGGCATCGACATAGGTGATGGGACTCGCGAAGGCGAGGGCGTCCTTCGAACAGCCGCCCTCGCAGCCGAGATAGGGTGCTGGGCCGGTCTGGCCCGGCGGTGTCGGCACCGTCGCGAAATCATGCACGCCATACCAGGACACGCCGGCCTGCACGCAGTCGGACGGGGTCGGCAGGTCGGATGCGTTGCGGTCGGCAGTCGGTTCAAGCGGTTCGACGCCGCAGCTCGTGGAGGCCAGAGCGGAGAGCTGTCCGCCTGCCGACCCGCCGAATATCCCGACCCGCGCCGGATCGATGCCGTAGTCCTTCGCGTGGAGGCGCAGGAAACGGATGGCGGTTTTGACGTCCTGGATCGCGGCGGGGAAATGGGCTTCGCCGTCGAGCCGATATTCGATGGATGCCACGACGAAGCCCTTCGCGGCGAATTGCGCCAGCACGGCAGGGAAGTCCTTGATCGGGCCGCCATGGCGCTTGGTGCCCGTGACCCATGCGCCGCCATGGACATGGATGATCAGGGGCAGCGGGCCATGGCGGCCTTCGGGGCGATAGAGGTCCAGCCGCAGGGGGCGATAATGGAGCGGCTGGCTGTAGATGATATCGGCTGCGGCAGTGACGCCGCCGGGGAAGCGGGTGATGGTTTCCGGCCAGGGTTCGGGTCGCAGCCGCCCGACCTCGAACCGGATCGGCGGCGGCGTTCCCGCCCCGATCAGGGCGAGCAGGGGAAGGATGCGGAGCCAGTTTTTCGGCATCGTCTGCTTTCCGGTCAGGGCATTTTCTCGCCGGTGCGGTCGGCCCAGAGCTTCCACCAATAGGCGATCTGCCGGGCTCGGAAATCCGGCGCGACGGCGGTCTTGCCGTCGATCAGCAGCGGCCCGCGATGGGGGCTCTTATATTCGCTCCAGCGTGGCAGGCCGGGGCCATTGGGATTGCCGCTCTTGATGAAATTGGCCCAATAATCCTGCATCATCGCCGCGAGCCGCGCATTTTCGGCGCCCTGCGACGCCTTCGCCGCGCCCAGCGTATAGCCGAAATCGGCGCAATGCGGCGCACCCGTCACCTGGCCGCGCTCGGCCGGGGGGACATAGGCGAAATGATAGGACCAGCTTGGCTGCCAGCGCGCCGCCAGGCCCGCCGTCGCGGTTGCCGCCGAGGTGAAGATGAAATCGGTCTGCACCTGCCGCAGCAGCTCCGCCGGGGGCAGCTTGCCCTGCGGATCATAGACTTTCCGCACGGCCGGCAGGTCGATGCCGAAGCGATCCTTCAGCACCTTTTCGTCAAAGCCCATCAGCCCGAAAATGCTCGCCTCATTGCTGGTCGATCCGGCGATATAGGGGACGCGGGCGATATGCCCTTTCGCGAAGGCGACGGCGGTCTCCTCCGTGATCATCGCGCCGTCGACCACAGCGCCGAAATTGGGCGGGCCGGGATCGGCGGCCATGACCGCCGCAGGATCGAGCTTGCGCAGCGCGGCGATGGCGTCCTTGCCCTCGCCGGTCACGCCTGCACGGCTGGCGAAGGCGATGCCTTCCTGTTCCGCCTGTGCCTGCGGACGGGTCGCGTTGTTGATGCCGCCGCCGCTGTGCGCGCTGGCGCGGGCGAAAAGGCCGCGTGCCTTGGGCGAAGCGACCAGCGCGTTGATGCTGGAACCGCCTGCCGAGCATCCCATGATCGTCACCTTGCCGGGATCGCCGCCAAAGCGCGCTATGTTGCCGCGCACCCAGTTCAGCCCGGCGACCTGATCCATCAGCCAGTAATTGCCGGTCGGCATCCCCGGCTGTTCGGCGCGCAGGCCGGGATGGGAAAAGAAGCCGAGCCGTCCCAGCCGGTAATTGAGCGACACCACCAATATGCCGCGCTTGTTATAGGCCTTGGTGGCGTCGTCGAACAGTTCCGCGCCTGAGCCGACGAAGAAAGCGCCGCCATGGATCAGCACCAGCACGGGCATCCTGCCCTTGAGCGAAGGGGTGGCGACGTTGATCGACAGGCAATCCTCGCTTTGCCGGGCGCCGCGTTCATTGGGCGTTTCGGGCTGCGGACAGATCGGTCCGAATTGCGAGGCGTCGAAGGGCGCGGTCCAGGGCGCGACCGGCCGTGGTGGGGTCCAGCGGTGATCGCCGCCGGTCGTCTGGGCGAAGGGGATGCCCTTGAAGACGCCGCCTGTGCCCTGCGTCAGTCCACGCACCGGGCCGGCCGCGGTCGTCACCACCGGACCCTGTGCGGCCGGGGCCGCGATCAGGCCGCCGCCGACCAGCGAAAGGCCGGCCATGCCCGCCAGAAATTGTGCTGCCTTCACCCTGCCTCTCCCGGAAAAGGGCGGCGACCTGTTGGTTCGCCGCCCGGCTTTCATATCAGAATTTGAACCGCACCCCGGCGGTGAACGCCCGTCCCACCGTGTCATAGGTGGAAATGATCGTCGGCAGGTTCACGCCCGGAATATCGGCGGCGATCAGCGGTGGATCGCGATCGAACAGATTGTTGATAGTGATGAAAGGCTCCAGACTGCCGCCCCAGCCTTCGATCTTCTGGCTGATGGTCAGGTCGGTGTACCAGATCGAAGGCGCCTTCGCCCCGGAATAATTATTGTTCGGTTCACGCGAACCGACCTTCACCGGCCCGGTATATTGTTCCGAAACGAAGATGGTGAGGCCGCCGTCGCTCACATAATTGAGGTTCAGCGTGCCGCGCCATTTCGGCCGGGCGATCGGGCCATTGTTGATGCCGTAACCCGCCGAGTCATAGGCGGCCACCGCCGCGCTCTGCTGCGTCACATATTTGTCGAGCCAGCTCACATAGGCGCGGGCGCTGAAATTGCCGTTGCCAAGGCGCGTCGTATAGCTGGCGTCGATGTCGACGCCCGCCGTTTCCAGCTTGGCGATATTGGCCGCCGCGACGCGGATCAGGCTGGGGAAGGCGGTCGGCGTTGGCCGGGTGATGAGCGCGCATTCAGGCGCCGCCGCGTTGGCGACGCAGTTCTGCACGATCTGCCCGGTGTTGAGCGTGCCGATCGCCCCTTCGATCTTCAGGTCGAAATAGTCCGCCGACAGGCTGAAGCCGGGCAGGAAGCTGGGCGTCAGCACGAAGCCGAAGGTCTTGGTCTTTGCCTTTTCAGGTTCGAGCAGGCGGTTGCCGCCCGACACGGTGGAGACGTTGCCGGTCTGACCCGACACCGGATCGGTCAGCAGGCCGATGCCGCTCTGGTCGCCCGCGAACAGATCGAACAGGGTAGGCGCGCGAATGTCGCGGGAGATGGTGCCGCGCAGCAATATGTCCTGCACCGGCTTCCAGGTGAGGCCGAGCTTCCATGTTTCGACCTGTCCTGACGTGCTGTAGTCGGTGATGCGGCCCGCGCCGTTCAGTTCCAGCGAATGGAGGAACGGCATGTCCTTGACGATCGGCAGGTTGATTTCGCCAAAGGCTTCCTTGACCGTCACGCTGCCCTGCGCCTGACCGACATTGGTCAGCCAGTAGAAGAGCGAGGTCGACGACACGCCGCGCAGGCCCGCGAAATATTCGCTGCGTTCGGCCGCGGTGTCGAGCAGCGAGGGGTCGCTGTTGCTGGAGAGGTCCAGCGACTGCTTGCGCCATTCGCCGCCGACCACGATGTCGACCGGCCCGCCCGGCAGGCTGAAGGGCGAACCCTGGAATTGCAGCGCGGCGGCGTCATGCTTGATCCGCGCATCATAGGACATGGTGCCGGTCGCATAATCATAGCCCGGCTGGTTGGTATAGGCGTCGCCGGTCAGGAAGATGTTGAGCGGCTGGCATCCGGCGAAGCGCGCCCGGACGACGGGATCGGCGCTCAGAGTCGGGCGGCAGACGATATTGCCGTTGGTGTCGCGCACCGCGTCCAGCGCGGCATAGGCCTTTTGATAGTCGTACAGGCCATGCTGGTCGACGCTGTGCTTGGAATCGCCATGGGTATAGTTGACCGACCATTTCCAACTGTCGCCCAGATTGCCTTCAAGGCCGGCCGTCGCCATCCAGAAATCGGTGCGTTCGTTGGTGAACGGCTTCTTCGAGCTGTCGCCCGAATATTTGCCGATGTTGAACTGCTGGCCGGGCGTCAGCGCCGCTTCGATCTGTGCCGGGATGAAGGGATTGCCCTCGAACACCGGAGCATTTTGCGTGCCGACCCAGGCGTTAGACTGGCTGATATAGCTGAGTTCGCTGCGGGTGAAATTGCCCTGCACGAAGAAATTGATGTCGTCGGTCACATCATAGCTGAAACGGCCGAAGGTCTGATAAGTGCGCAGCGGCGCGACGGCGTGAACGTCCGACGGGATAACGAAGCCGTCGCCGCCAATATTGAACGCGGCCGTGCCTGTCGCCGTGCCATTATTGAAGGGCCGGATCGTGCCGTCGCCGTTGATCTGATAATTGGCGAAGGGGCCATCCAATATCTTGCCATTGTCGCTGGCGAAAATCAGGTGGATATTGTCCTGAAGAACGCGTGGATTGGCGTTCGAGCCTGGGGCAGCCGTGCTGCCGGGAACGCTGCCGACATAGACATAATTGGAATTGCCGCCCTTGCGGTCGGACCGCAACATGCCCTTGTTGTTATAATATTCGCCTGACAGCAACAGGTGTCCGCGCCCGCCGAACAGGTCCATGCCACCGGCCAGGCTGATCCGCTGATTGCCGTTGTCGCCACGCTGCGACACGCCGCCCTGGACGCTGCCGGTAAGGCCGGTGAACTTGCGGTTCAGGACGAAATTGACCACGCCCGCGACTGCATCCGACCCGTAGGCGGCAGACGCGCCCGCGGTCACGATATCGACGCGCTGGAGCAGGGCATTGGGGATGACATTGGTGTCGACCGTGCCCTGATAGGTGGTCGGCGGCACGCGCATGCCGTCGAACAGGATCAGCGTGCGGTTGCCGCCCACGCCGCGCAGGTTAAGCACATTGCCATGGCTCGCGCTGTTGGCGAAATTATGCGAACTGCGCGAAGGGCTGGAGCTGTTTTGGAACTGCGGCAGCTTGTTGAGCGCGTCAGGGACGTTGGTCGGCGTCGCCTTGACCAGATCCTCGGTCGTGGCGACCGTGACGGGGGTGGGCGCGGTATAGCCGTCCCGGACGATCCGCGACCCGGTGACGATGATGTCGCCGGTGCTGCTGGCCGGGCCTTCGCCCTGCGCCTCCGCACCGCCCGTCTGGGGAGCATCCTGGGCCATGGCCGGAGCGGTCAACGCCAGCAAACTCACGCTGATGCACATGGCGGAAGCGACGGGCAGCCTCATCATATCTCCTATCCCTGATGGTGATTATTATTCAAATATATACTGCGATGCATGTTTCGCTAGAGCGCTAAAAAGTGCATGTCAATGCATATTTGGAAATTCGGCGGTATAGGCGCGCGGAAAAATCGGCGGTGTGGCGAAGATGTGTCAGAAGAAGGCCGGACCGCATTTATTTTGCGCGAAGAAACGCATGCCGGACGTGGAAAGGCGGTCGTTCTGCGTTTGACCATTTGGGTTTGATGACAGGGGAATTCAGATGAGCCGATCCGTGCTGTTGCGCGCTGCCACGCTGATGGTGGCCATGACCTCCAACCTGGCTGCTTCCGTGTCCCATGCCGCGCCGCCGGACGAGGCGTCCTTCCGTGCCTTGTTGAAGGAGATGGTGGAGACCGACAGCAGCTTCGACAGCGGCAACTGCACCGCCGTCACGGAAAAGGTCGCCGCGCAGATGAAGGCCGCCGGATTCCCGGAGCAGAATCTGCATCTCTTCGTGCCGGAGGGGCATCCCAAGGCAGGCGCGCTGGTCGCCGTCTATCCGGGGCGCGACCCAAAGCTCAAGGCCGTGCTGATGCTCGGCCATATCGACGTGGTCAATGCCCGCCGCGCCGACTGGACCCGCGATCCCTATGCCTTCATTGAGGAGGACGGCTATTATTACGGTCGGGGCGTCGCGGACATGAAGGCGCAGGACGCCATCTGGATCGACAGCCTGCTGCGGTTCCAGGCGGAAAAATACCGCCCCCTGCGCACGGTCAAGATGGCGCTGACCTGCGGGGAGGAGGGGCTTTACCTGAACGGCGCCAAATGGCTGGTGGACAATCAGAAGGATCTGGTCGACGCGGGCATTGCGCTTAATGAGGGTGGCTATGGCGAGCTGGACGAGAAGGGCAACCGGGTCGACCAGACATTCCAGGCGGCGCAGAAGGTAGTGATGCAGTTCACGCTGGAGGCGACCAATCCCGGCGGCCATTCCTCGCTGCCGCGCCCGGACAATGCGATCTACAGCCTGGCGCGGGCGCTGGACCGGCTGAGCCGCTATGATTTCCCGGTGCAGTTCATCGATGCCAATCGCGGCTATTTCACCAAAATGGCCAAGGTGGTCGGCGGCGCGGAAGGCGCGGCCATGACCGCGATCGTCGCCAATCCGCAGGATAAGGCGGCCAGCGATCTGCTCAACACATCGCCCAGCTATCATTCGATGCTTCGCACCACCTGCGTGGCGACCTTGCTGTCGGCTGGGCACGCCGCCAATGCACTGCCCCAGCGGGCGACCGCGACTATCAATTGTCGCGTCATTCCGGGCGTCACGACGGATGAGATATTGGCGACGCTCACCAAGGTCGTCGACGATCCGGAGGTCAAGGTGACGGCATCGCGGGGGTATCGCCCGGCCAATCCCGCCCCGGTGACGGACAAGGTGCTGGGACCGGCGATCAAGATGTCGGCGCAGGTCTGGCCCGGCGTGCCGGTGGTGCCGCATATGGCGACGGGCGCGACCGATGCGGTGACGATGAACGCCGCGGGCATCCCGACCTATGGGGTGAGTGGGCTGTTCCGCGATCCCGACGGCAATGGCGTCCATGGCCTGAACGAACGCATCCGCGTGCGATCAGTGATGGAGGGGCGAAAATTCCTCTATGGGCTGGTCAAGGCCTATGCCGATCAGAAGGATTGAGATGCTTCAATAGCCCACGGCATAGCCCATGCGGCGGGGGTCGGCCCCGCCCATGCGCGCGCCCGACGGGTCGACCAATATGCCCTGCACGCTGCCTATGGCATAGGGGCCGACTTTCTCGATCTGGTGGCCCATGGCGGTCAGGCCTTGCAGCACCGGATCGGCAAAGCGCCCCTCCGCCTGCACGGTAATGGCCGCGCCGGGCTTGTAGAAATTCGGATCGGCATCCAGCGCGAAGCGGGGCGCTTCGATCGCCGCCTGGATCGGCATGCCGCGATCCACCACATTGACCAGGAACTGGAATTGCGTCTGGCCGATCGTCTCCCCGCCGGGCGATCCGAACACCAGGTGCAGGCGGCCCTTGTCGAGGACGATGGTGGGTCCGTTGCCGAGCAGCGCGACCTTGCCGGGGGCGACCTTGTTGGGGTGGCCGTTATAGGGGGCGGTCGATCCCAGACGCAGGCCGTTGTTGAAGAGGATGCCCGTATTGCCCATCACCAGGAAAGTGCCGAAGCCACCGCCGACCGTGGTCGTGACGGCAATGGCGTTGCCGTCGGCGTCGACGGCGGACAGGCTGGTGGTGTCGCCGCCGTGGGTGCGGTCGTCTCCCCTCGATGCGAAGCGCAGCCGGGCCTGTTCCAGCGCGGCGCGGTCGAAGGCGGCGGCATTGCCGCCCTCCGGATAGAGGCCCGCCTTTGCCGGGTCGATCAGCCCGCGCCGCTCCGCCGCGAAGCGTTTGGAGAGCAGGCCCTCGACCGGCGTCCGCGCGAAATTCGGGTCCGCCGCGTAGCGATAGACATCGGCCTTGGCGACCTTGATCGCCTCGATCAGCAAATGGGTGAATTGCGGCCCGTCGGCGGGCAGGGCGGCCAGGTCGAAGCCCTCGACCAGATTGAGCTGCTCGCACAGTTCAAGGCCGGTGCGGGAGGTCAGCGGGCTGCTATAGACGTCGAGGCCGCGATAGCTGGTGTTGACCGGATCGCTCCAGCGCGGCCGATAGGCTTTAAGGTCGTCGAGGCGCAGCCAGCCGCCGACCTCGGTGGAAAAGCGGGCGAATTCCTGTGCGATCGGGCCGGTGTAGAAATGGTCATAGGCGGCTTGCAGGGCGCTGTCGCGGTCAGCGCCGCCTTTCAGCGCCATGCTCTCGGCATCGGCCAGTGCCTGAAGGGTGCGGGCGAGGCCGGGATTGCGGAAGATGGAGCGGGGCGCGGGCGGCTGTCCGCCCGGCAGGAACAGGGCGGCGCTGGTGGGATAAAGCGCGAGCGTCTTTTGCGCTCGGGCGATGAACAGGGCGATGGAGGGGTCCAACGGATGACCGTCGCGGGCATAGCCGATCGCCGGTTCCAGCAATGTGGCGAGCGGTAGCCTGCCGAAGCGCCGGGCCAGCGCGATCCAGCCGCCAAAGGCGCCCGGCACGGTCAGCGCCTTGGGACCATGGTCCAGCGCCTTGGGGTCGACCTGAGGATCGAGCAGGCGCGGCGCGCCGCCGGTGAAGGCGAGCGAATGAACCTTCCCTGCCCGGCGGTCGAGGCAGGTGGCAAAGCCGTTTCCGCCTGCGCTCGATGCCCAGGGTTCGACCACGTTCATCACCGCCATGGCGGCGACCACCGCGTCGGCGGCGCTGCCGCCCTGCATCAACATGCGCGTGCCCGCCATGGCGGCGAGCGGATGACCGGCGGTGACGCCGCCATGCGGCATCGGCACCTCGACGCGGTGCGCCACGACGCTTGCGCCGCCTGAGCGCGGCGCATCGGGTGCGCGGGTGCCGGATTGGGCGCGGGCCGTGGAAGGAAGGCCGGTGAGCGCCAGGCCCGCAAGGCTGGCGGCAAGTAATTCACGACGGTCGAGCGCTTCCGGGCGCTGGGGCTGATCGGGAGCGGGCATGGACGAACCTTCGATCTTGGCGGAACGGAAAAAAAGGATGCGGCGCCGGAAATGGGGCGCCGCATCCTGTCGCATCAGAAGGACTTCTTGATGCTGGTGTACCAATAGCGCGCCTGCGGCTGATAGAGGTTCGACAGATAACCGCCCGATGCCAGCGGCGGATCCTTGTCGAAAATATTGCGCGCACCAATCTGGAAACTGGTGTTGTTGAGCGGCCCTCCATTTTTGAAAGTATATTGGGCGTAGAGATTGACGGTCGTCTGGCCCTTCACGGTCCACGGATTGGTCGCGGGATCGCGCACCGCATTTTCATACACGCTGTCGATGAACTGGGTGTAGGCGCCGATCTTCACCGGCCCCATGGTCCAGTCCAGCGTGGCTGCGATGCGCCAGCGCGGCTGGCCGTCGCGCCCGACCACATCGCCGCCGCCCTGGATCGGCACGCCAGCATTCACCTGGCCCGCCGAACGGCCATCGATCACCGCCGTCACCCCTGCGGGTGCATCGACATAATAGCTGATCAGGCGCGATGCGTTGACGTTGAGCGAGAAGGTGCCGATTGACGCGGTCGGCAGCAGATAGTCGAGGTTGAAGTCGATCCCCTGCACCGTCACCGGCAGCAGATTTTCGAAATTGGCGACGACATAGAGCAACTCGCCCACCGGGGCGAGGCCGGTGCCCGCGACCAGCGCGACATCGTCCGCGGTCGGATCACGGCGCACGACATTGGGATTGCTGCTGCCCTGCACGCGCCGCAGATAGTCGAGGTTGAGCCCGTTCTGATAATCGAGCAGCCCGACCACATTCTTCTGCTTGATCTTCCAGCGGTCGACGGTGAACGTCACCTTGCCCCAGCCTTCGCCCAGTTGCGGGGAGAAGACCGCGCCGAAGCTCCAGCTCTGGGATTCCTCCGGCTTCAGGTTCGGATTGCCGCCGCTGCGCCGCAGGACCGAGATGCTGCGGTTGCACTGGGAGAAGTTGGCGATACGGCCCGCCCGCAGGTCCGCTTCGCACAGCACATAGTCGACGCCGGTGTTCACGCGGTCCAGCGTGGAGGTGTTGATGACCTCCAGATTGGGTGCGCGGAAGCCCTGCGACCAGGAACCGCGCAGGCGCAAGCCCTGGAGCAGTTCCCAGCTTCCCGCGATCTTGGGCTTCGCGACCGACCCGACGTCGCTATAGTCTTCGTAGCGCCCGGCGATCTGGAAATCGAGGCTGCGGAAGAAGGGAATTTCCATATCCGGGCTGAAGATCGGGATGGCGAGTTCGGCATAGGCCGACTTCACATTGCGCTTGCCGCGCACGTCGGGGCTGGGGCTGGCGCCGCCCAGATCGGAGCCATAGAAAATGCCCGTGACGGCGTCGGTATAGGTGGTGTCCACCCCGCGAATGCCGCCCTGATAGGTCGAGCGGTTGTCATGATAGGTTTCGCGGCGATATTCGACGCCTGCCGCGATGCCGATGCTGTTGTCCGCCCACAGACCCAGCAGATTGGCGTTGGAAATCTTGAAATCCCACAGCGCCAGCGACGTGCGCGTCTTGCGGGTCGCCTTGATGCGGAAACTGTCGATGGTCGCCGCATTGTTCGGGGTGCAGTCACCGACGGACGGCGTATCCACGCAGCCGCCGTTGAAGGGATTATAGGCATCGGGCGTGGTGCGGTTGATCGCGGCTTGCAGCAAGCTATTGGAGAAGTTTTCCTGCGTGTCCGCAGCGGTGGCCCAGGTATAGAGGCCGGCGGTGTCCCAGTCCCAGTCCCCGATATTGCCTTTCAGGCCGCCCAGGAAGCGATATTGATAATTGGTCACGTCGACCTTGCGCGATCCGAAGTCGACATAGTTGAGCGAGGTGATCTGGATCGGCAGGCCGGTGGCCGGAACGACGGCTATGTTCAGGCCGGGCAGGCGGTTGGGTGAGCCGACTGGACCGAGCGGGTTCCAATAGGCGTTGGCCGCGACGGTGATCGGAATGTTCGCGAGCGAGCCGGGGCCGCCGATGATCGCTTCCGTCTTGCCGCGATAGAAGCCCGCTTCGCCATAAAGCGTCAGCTCGTCGGTCAGGTCGAAATGCCCATTGGCGAACAGGTTGATGCGCTTGACCGAAGGCTGGGTGGTCAGGTCGTCGAACGTCGCCGGCGCATTGAAGCGCAGATTGCTGTCGACGGTCGCCATTTCCGTGGCGCCGTTGCCGTCATCATAGCAGGTTCCCGCGGTGCCCGATGCGATCCGGCATCCGCTGTTGGCGTTGGGTTGAATGTGGAACTGGCTGGAACTGTTGGTGAAAGCGACGCCGTTGCTGGTGATGGTGCGGTTCAGGAAGGTGCCGTTTGCGGCTGGGCTGAGCGCGCGGAAGGTGCCCCATGGCGTGCTGGTGCTGGTGCCGTTGAACGCCGCGACATTGGCGAAGGGCGTGCCCGCCACATAGCCGCGGCGGTCGACATTGGCGGTATAGTCCTGGTCGCTGAGATAAAGCTTGGACTTTTGCGCATAGCCGGCGAACAGCGTGATGTTGCCGCGCCCTTCGCTGAAGTCCTTGCCGATCAGGCCGTTGACGGTGAATTCACGAAGATTGGTGCCTTCCGCCCCGCCATATTGAGCATCGAACTTGGCGCCGTTGAAATCCGAATTTAGGACGTTGTTGACGACCCCTGCGACTGCATCGGAACCATAAAGAGCAGCCGCGCCATCACGCAGGACTTCCACGCGCGCGATATTGCCGACCGGAATGGTGTTGGCATTATAACCGAAAGTCGGAACGCCGGAATCGACCACGCCGGTAATGGCCTGCGACGTCGGGTGGAGCACGGTGCGGCGGCCGTTGATCAGCAGCAGCGTGTTGCCCTGGCCCAGACCGCGCAGCGATACCGTGGAAACGTCGCCGCGCGCGGCATTGGCGTTGCCGCCGCCCAGCACCTGTTCGTTGAAAGTCACGCCGCCCAATTGCGGGATGGATCGGAAGAGATCGGCGCCGGAAACTGCGGCCACCGCCTCTATCTGCTGTTCGCCCACGACGCTGACGGGCAGGGCGCCGGTCGTGTTCGCGCCCCTGATCTGGGAGCCGATGACGACGATTTCGGCGCCCCTGTCCGCTTCGGCTTGCGGAGCGCTGTCGGTTGCCGTCTGTGCGTGAAGGGCGCCTGCCGTCAATGCCCAAAGGCTGGCTCCCGCCAGCGTCGAAATGCTGTTTCTTTTCACCCTCATCTTGCTGTTCCCCTGTGATGAAGCCCATCCGCCGATCCCTCCGGCGAAAGGGCTTTGCGCGGTTTCAGCTATCGGGCGGTTGCGCGCCGATGAATCCCGTGCACGACAGGCTATTGTTTTTTGAAAACGGGAATTTGCCCAGACTGTGCATTCGCGGATCCCCCGATAACTGGAGTTCCGGCACCATCCCCCGTGTGGGCTATTTCGCCTCCGACCTCACGCCGTCAGCATGCATTGACGGGCGAAGCGCCCACCTCCGCGCCCGTTCAGGATAGTAGAACTGATGAGATCATAATTTCCACCATGCCGGGATGAATATTTTTCAAATCCTATGAAATTTTCTGAAGCATAGTGGAAATAGGGATCGATCTCGTTACAGGGAGGAAGACCGGCAAGGCAGACGCGTCCTTTCCCTCGGATAGCTCTGACTATGCCGATTACGGGGGATCTTCATTCATGAGCGAGAGCGCAAAGCAGGGATTGAGCCGTCGTGACTTGGCGGCATTGGCCGTTGGCGGCGCCGCTCTGGCCCAGACTGGGACATCGGCCTTGGCACAGGAGGCCTCCTCCGCCAAGGCGCCGCTGGAGCCCACCCGGCTGGTAAGCGCGGGAGAGACGCTGCGGCCGGAGATCGTCGGCAGTTTCGGCATCGTCGCCGCCGGACGTCATTATGCGGTGGCGGCGGGGACGCGCATATTGATGGCGGGCGGCAATGCCACGGACGCGGGCGTCGCGGCGGTGTTCGCGGCGGCCGTGACGGAGATTTCGCATTTCGGCTTTGGCGGCGAAGCGCCGACCATCATCTATGACGCGAAGGCAAAGAAGGTCTCGCTGGTGAATGGGCAGGGCGTCGCGCCCATGCTCGCCACGCCGGACAAGTTCGCCAAGGCGGGCGTCATTCCCGGCAATGGCCCCAACGGCGGCACGGTGCCCGCCATGGTCGACGCCATGGCGCTGGCGTTGCAGCTCAATGGCACGATGACGCTGGATCAGGTGCTGCAACCCGCCATCGAGCTGGCCGACGGTTTCGTCATGTATAATTTTCTGGCCGAAGTCTTCGTCAGCCAGAAGAAAGCGACGTCCAAATGGAAGGATGCCTATGATACCTATTATCCGGGTGGGGCATTGCCGAAAGTGGGCGAAATCTTCCGCCAGCCCAATTTGGCGAGAACTATCCGCGCCATCGCGGCAGCGGACCGGGCCGCCTATAAGAAGACGAAGAACCGCAAGGCCGCGATCCAGGCGGGGCGTGATGCCTTCTACAAGGGCGACATCGCCCGGCGGATCGGCGCGGCGATGGAGCGTGACGGCGGTTTGATGCGCTATGAAGACTTGGCCCGCTACAAGGGCAAGGTCGAGACGCCGACGATGACCAGCGTCTTCGGCTATGAAGTCTATAAGGGCGGCTTCTGGAGCCAGGGTCCGGCCATGCTGATGGCGCTCAACATTGCGGAGGCGGCGGGCATCGCGTCGATGGAGCCGGGGTCCGCCCCCTATCTCCACATCGTCGCGGAATCGATCAAGCTCGCCTTCGATGACCGCAACGCCTTTTTCGGAGACCCGGATTTCGCGACCGTGCCGATGCAGAGCCTGCTGTCCAAGGCCTATGCCGCCGAGCGGGCGAAGCAGATCGGGCCGAAAGCGTCGCTGGAGCATCGCTATGGCGATCCGTGGGCGTTCGAAGGCAAGGCTCGCACCACGCCCGTCTTCACTCCCCATATGCTGAAGGCCCCGCCGCGCCCGACCGCCGACACCACCGCCATCGAAGTGGTCGACAAGGACGGCAATCTGTTCAGCGCCACGCCCAGTTCGGGCTGGCTGCTGGGCGGCGCCTATATTGCGGGCGATACCGGCGTGCCGATGAGCAACCGGCTCACCGTCTTCGATCTCGATCCGGAAAGCCCCAATGTGCTGGTGCCGGGCAAGCGGCCGCGCACGACGCTTTCTCCCTCCATGGTGCTGAAGGACGGGGCGCCTTATCTGGCGATCGGCACGCCAGGCGGCGACAATCAGGACCAGCAGATCATGAACGTGCTGCTGCGCGTGCTGGCCTTCGACCAGCCGCTCCAGGCTGCGATCGAGGCGCCGCGCATCAACAGCAATCATTTCCACGCCTCCTTCGCGATCAAGAAGGATGAGCCGGGGGTGTTGGAAATCGAAAACCGGGTGCCCCAGGCGGTGCGCGACGATCTGACCGCGCGCGGGCACAAGCTCGACGTGCTGGGGCCGTTTGCGGTTTCCACCGGCATCGTCGCCGCCGGGGTCGTGCCGGGCAGCGGCACTTTGCGCGGCGGGGCGGATGTGCGCCGCGAACGCTATGTCTTCGGCTGGTAAGAGGGTGTGTTGATGAAGTCTCCCCTGAAGTTTCTTTCTGTCGCCCTGCTGTCGGCCTGCGCCGTGCAAGCCTATGCCCAGCCGGCCAATCTCCCGCCGCCCGGAGGCGAAAAGCCGGTTGCCTTCGACGTGCATGAGGGCACCTCCATGGCCGTATCGGTCTCCCCCGACGGCAAATGGCTGGCGGTCGACCTTCAGGGCAGCCTCTGGATCATCCCGGCCAAGGGCGGGAAGGCGAAGCGCATCACCGACTATTTCAACGATGCGCGCCAGCCGGTGTGGTCGCCCGATGGTTCGCGGCTTGCCTATTTCGCCTATCGCGAGGGTGGCTATGATCTCTGGACCATTAAGCCTGACGGCACCGACATGCGCAAGCTGACCGAGGGCGCATGGGACGACCGCGAACCGGCCTGGTCCCCCGATGGCAAGACCATCGCCTTTTCCTCCGACCGCAGCGGCAATTACGACATCTGGACGCTGGACGTCGCAAGCGGGGTGGTGAAGCAACTCAGCAGCAACCCCCGCGAGGACCGGATGCCGAGCTGGTCGCCGGACGGCGCCCGCATCGCCTATGCCGGGATCGACGGCGCGAAGACGGCGCTCTATGCGACGACCCTGGCCGACGGCAAGGAAAGCCTACTCAAACAGGTGGCGGGGAGGGTCGATGCCCCCTCCTTCGGTCCCGCCGGTGACCTCGCTTATGTGGTGCAGGACACCAAGGGCAGCCATCTGGAAGTAGATGGCAAAATCGTCAGCGGAACCGAGAATGTCTTTCCCTTCCGCATAAGCTGGGGGAAGGGCGGCTATTATTACGTGTCGGACGGCAAGATCAGGCACCGTACCGGCGGACGCCTCTCCACCGTCGATTTCGCCGCCACGCTGGAGGCGGTGAAGCCCAGCTATGCGCGGGCGAAACGCGACTGGGATTCCACCGCGCCCCGCAAGGCGCTGGGCATCGTGCATCCGACCATCTCGCCCGACGGCAGCCGCATCGCCTTCGTGGCCCTGGGCGATCTCTATTGGATGTCCTCCAAGGGCGGTGTGCCGGAGAATCTGACCAAGGACGCCGCGCTGGACGCCGATCCCGCCTGGTCGCCCGACGGGCAGAGCATCGTCTATACCTCCGACAAGGGCGGCGGCTTGCCGCAACTCTGGATACACGACCTCAAGACCGGCAAGGATCGCAAGCTCACCAATATCGACACCCAGCCCCTGGGCGCGGCCTGGTCGCATGACGGCAGCCGGATCGCCTTCCTCGATGTCGATGGCCGCTGGGGCGTCGCTGGCGTCTGCGTCGTCGACGTGGCAAGCGGGAAGGTGACGCGGCTTGCAGAGTCGCTGGGCCAGCCGGGCAGCCCAAGCTGGTCGGCGGACGGCAAATATGTCGCGATTGCGCTATCCTATAAATATTCGAACAGTTTCCGCGAAGGCACCAATCAGGTCTATGTGATTCCCGCCGATGGCAAGGGCGAACCCTTCTGGCAGTTGCCGCAGGCCAATGCGGGAACGGACACGCGGGGCGGCGGCGGTCCCGTCTGGTCGCCGGACGGAACGAAGATGGCGGCCATTTATGAAGGCCTGCTGAAAATCTGGCCGGTGGGCGCGGACGGCAAGCCTATGGGGCCGCCGCGCAGCTATACATCCGAAATTTCCTATTTTCCCACCTGGACCGCCGATTCACGCACCATCCTCTACCAGTCGTCGGACAAGCTGAAGACGATCGACACCGAAACCGGCGTGATCCGGGAGATTCCGGTCGACCTCACTTACCGCCTCGCCAATCCGACCGGACGGACGGTGATCCATGTCAGCAATCTGGTGGACTCTGTCCGCGACGAGACCCAGCATGACAAGGACATCGTGATCGAGGGCAACCGCATCGCGGCGATCCGCGATCACGATCCGGCCTTGCATCGGGCGGAACATTTTATCGACGGCACCGGCCTTACCGCCATTCCCGGCCTGATCGAGCATCACGCCCATTTGCAGAAGGATTTCGGCTCCAATCTGGAACGGGCATGGCTGGCCTATGGCATCACGACCGTTCGCGATCCGGGCAATCAGGTCTATGACGCGATTGAGGATCGGGAAGCCGCCGAAGCGGGCGTCCGTCCGTCCCCCCGCCTCTATGTCAACGGCCCGCTGTTCGAATGGCAGCGCGTCTATTACAAGATGGGCGTCGCCGTCTCAGGCCCGGCCCATCTGGAGCGGGAACTGGAGCGCGCCCGCATCCTGAAATATGACATATTGAAAAGCTATGTCCGCATGCCCGACATCTACCAGCGGCGCATCGTGGAGGCCGCGCATCAGATGGGCGTTCCCGTCACCGGCCATGAAATCTTCCCCGCCGCCTATACCGGCGTCGATGCGACCGAGCATCTGGGCGCGACCAGCCGCCGCGGCTATTCGCCCAAGCAGGGACCGATGGGCATGGCCTATGAGGATGTCATTCAGCTTTTCGGCCGCAGCGGCCGGACCTTGACGCCGACCAATTTCGGCGCGCTGGCCGGCTATCTGGAGAAGAATCCGGCTTATCGCGACGATCCGCGCCGCAGCCTCTATCCGATCTGGGCGCGCAAGACGGTGACGGAGAGCGACCCCATGGCATCCATGCTGCGGCCCATGATGGCGGGAAATCTGGAGAGCCTGAAGAAGATCTATGATGCCGGCGCACTGGTCACGGCGGGCACGGATACGATGATCGCGACCAATCTGCATGCGGAGATTTCCTCCTATGTCGATGCGGGGCTGACGCCCTTTCAGGCGTTGCAGACGGCGACGGTCAATTCGGCCAAGTCGCTTAATCTGGATGCGGGAACATTGGAGGCTGGCAAGCTGGCCGACATTATCCTTCTTGCGGGCGATCCGCGCGAGAATATTGCCAATACCTTCAACGTGAGGAAGGTGATCGCCAACGGGAGATATTATGATGTCGGAGATCTTGTTTCCGGCGGGCAATAGGATGGCAACATGAACATGGCGGGTTTTCCTCCGCGCCTCGTTCTCTTGGATATAGCATCAGCAATATGGGAATGGGGGCGTGCATGGCAAATCCGTCAGCGTTCAGGCTTTCTCTTGTCGGCATCGTGGCGGCCACTGCCTTGTCGTCAACGGCCCATGCCGCACCGGTCGAACATAGGCAGACCCCCGGCGCTATGATCGCCAGCGCCGCTGTGGTCCCGCCCGGCAGCACGCTCTATTTCCTTTCCGGGGCTACGGGAGCGCCGATCGATCCCAAGGATATGGAAAGCCCGAACGCCTTTGGCGATACCGAGGCGCAGGCCGTGTCGATCTTCACAAAGATGAAGGCCCAGCTTGCGGAGATGGGCCTTACCATGGGCGATGTCGTCAAGCTGACCGTCTTTCTGGTCGGCGAACCCAAATTGGGCGGGAAAATGGACCGCGACGGCATGACGCGGGCGTACAAGACATTCTTCGGCACGGCCGAGCAGCCCAATCTGCCGACGCGGTCGGCCTTCCAGATTGCGGGTCTCGCCCGGCCGCAGCAACTGATCGAGATCGAGGCGATCGCGGCCAAGGGCAACTGAACCTTCCGCCGCCGTGCACAGGGGGTATTTATGGAGAATAGCACGCAGCCGAGCCGCCGCCAGCTCCTGAGCCTGATCGGCAAGATGGGTGGCGCGGCGGCCATGTATCAGGCGATGACCGCGCTGGGCCATGCCGCCGAAACCCAGTTCGACGGGCCGCCGGTCCTGTCCGGCGCGAAACCGGGCGCATCGGTCGTCGTGCTGGGCGCTGGCCTTGCCGGGATGGTTGCAGCCTATGAACTGGAAAAGGCGGGCTATCAGGTCAAACTGCTGGAGTTTCAGGATCGTCCGGGCGGCCGGAACTATACGCTGCGCGGCGGCGATACCTTCACCGAAAGCGATGGCACCGTGCAGAAGGTGCAGTTCGCGCCGGGCAACTATATCAATCCCGGTCCCTGGCGCATTCCGCATCACCATAACTGCCTGCTGCATTATTGCAGGCAGTTTGGCGTGACACTGGAGCCGTTCATCCAGCTCAACCACAATGGCTTCATCCATTCGAGCGAAGCCTTCGGCGGCAAACCGCAGCGCTACAAGGCGGTGGCGACCGACTTCCGGGGCCACACATCGGAATTGCTGGCGAAAGCGGCGAACGCCAAGGCGCTGGACGGCAGCGTGAACGCGGAGGACAAGGAGAAGTTGCTGGAGGCGCTCCGCCACTGGGGCGTGCTGGACGACAATATGGCCTATACCAGCAGCGTGGCCGTCTCCGCCCAGCGGGGGTACGACCGGCCGCCGGGCGGCGGCGTGGAGGGCGCGCCCTCGCCCTCGCAGATCGCAAAGCTTGGTGACGTGCTCGACCCGCAGGTCTGGACGGCCATGAGCTTCTATTTCAACTATGTGATGCAGACGACGATGTTCCAGCCGGTGGGCGGCATGGACATGATCGGCAAGGCCTTCGCTGGCCAAGTCGGCAAGCTCATCACCTATAATGCAAAAGTCACGAAGGTCGTCCAGAGCGGCAAGGGCGTGACCGTCAGCTACAAGGATGTGCCGAGCGGCAAGATGAACAGCGTCAGCGCCGACTGGTGCGTGTGCACCATCCCGCTGTCGATCATCAGCCAGGTCGAGATGCAGGTGGGACCGAAGCTGGCGGCGGCGATGAAGGCGGTGCCCTATGCGGGCCAGCTCAAAATGGGGCTGGAGTTCAAGCGCCGCTTCTGGGAGGAGGATGACAATATCTATGGCGGTCACAGCTTCACCGACCAGCCGATCGCGCAGCTATCCTATCCCAATGACCGCTTTTTCTCCAACGGACCGGCGGTGTTGCTGGGCGCGTTCGCCCGCGACGCAGGCGCCTTCGAGCTGACTGGCATGACCCCGCGGGAACGGATCGAGGCGGCACTGGCCCAGGGCGAGATTTTCCATCCGCAATATCGCAAGGAGTTCATGAACGGCGTGTCGGTGCCGTGGAGCCGCGTGCCCTGGATTTTGGGGTGCACCTCGCGCTGGAGCGAGGAAAACCGGGTGGCGCATTATCAGAATCTCGTCGCGATCGACGGGCGCGTGGTGCTGGCGGGCGAGCATGCGAGCTATTATGGTGGCTGGATGGAGGGATCTTTGCTTTCCGGCATCGATGCGATCACGCGCATCCACCAGCGCATGCAGGCGGCATGACCATGCGGCGCAGCTTGATCCTGATCCCGCCTCTTCTGGCCCTTCTGGCGGCGCCGGGCCATGCCGATACGCCCGGCGGCGTGCAGGCGAAGAACAAGGCCGTCGACGGCGAGAAGGTCTACAAGCAAATCTGCGCCGCCTGTCATATGCCCAATGCCATGGGCAGCGGCGGCGGCGCCATTCCGGCCTTGGCTAAGGACAAGAAGTTGGCTGATCCCGCCTATCCGATCACGATCGTGATGAAGGGCAAGGGCGCAATGCCGCCGATGAGCGAGATTCTGTCGGCAGCGCAGGTGGCGGCAGTCATCACCTATGTGCGGACGCATTTCGGCAACAGCTATCCCCAACCGGTGACGGAGGCAGACGTCAAGCGCATCTCTAAGCCCGGCAGAAGCATGGAATGATGGAAGACACCGCCCTTTCGCGTCGCATGCCGATGCACGGGTGACAGGTGCCGTCGCTCTCGTCGGAACTGCGGCCGCCATGGCGCAGCGTGACCGCGACCTGCGCCAGGGAACGACTTACGAGGATTTTTATTGAATTGGGAGTTGCAGGTCCGAATGTGTCAAGCTGATTGAATAGGACCGGTCAATTGTAATGGGCAGGAGTTTCCCGGCAGCGGGAAAAGGCCTGCCGCCCTCTCCCGCGTTCGGCAATGCGCCTGGCAAGACTTTCAGACGCGCTCTATAATCATGGCTGGAGCCATCCCGCCGGCAGCGCACATTGTCGCCAGTCCATATCTGAGATCCTGGCGCTCCAGTTCATCCAGAAGAGTCCCCACAAGTATGGCGCCTGTCGCCCCGATCGGATGCCCCAATGCTATCGATCCACCATTTACATTGACCTTGGCACGGTTGAGGCCGAGATCCCTGATGAACTTTTCCGCCACGACTGCGAAGGCCTCATTGATTTCCCACAGATCGATATCCTCAACCGAAAGCCCCGCCTTTTCCAAGGCCTTTCGAGCGGCGGGAACGGGTGCATTGAGCATCAAGGTGGGATCGCCGCCCATATTGGCCGTCGCCACGATCCGCGCCCGCGGCTTCAGTCCATGGCGTTTCGCATAGGCTGGCGAGGCGAGAAGCAGCCCGGCGGCGCCGTCGACCACGCCGGAAGAATTGCCGGCATGATGGACGTGCTCGATGGTTAGGCCGGGAAATTTGCGGTTTATGAGCGCGCGTGCCGTATTGCCGTCGAGATCTGCGGGCATATCTGCGACGGCCGCGAAGCTTGGGCGCAGTTCGGCCAGTCCTTCGGCGGTGGTGCCGGGCCGCGGAAATTCGTCCCGGTCGAGTATGACGGCGCCGCTTTCGTCACGGACAGGAACGATGCTGCGGTCGAACCGGCCTTCCTCGATCGCGGCGGCAGCGCGACGTTGGCTTTCCAGGGCCAGCGCGTCCAGTTCTTTCCGCCCGATGCCTTCGAGCGTTGCGATCGCGTCGGCGCATACGCCCTGATGCGACTGCGGGTGCAGATCCTGCAAACGGCGATTGCCCGATCCCATGATAAGCGGCATCATGCCCGCAGCAATTTCCGCCTGCGTAATTTTCGCCGTCAGGGACATCATTTCGGTGCCGCCCGCGATCACCAGATCTTCCATCCCCGACATGATTTGCGCCGCTGCGAAGCTGATGGCGGTGATGCCGCCGCCACAGAAACGATCCAGCGTCGTGCCGCTGGCTTTCACATCATAGCCGGCGTCCAGCGCGGCCATGCGCGCAAGATCGCCTCCCTGCTCTGCCTTTTGCATACTGGTGGACCAGATGATGTCGTCGACATCGGCAGTATCGATCCGGTTCCGTTCCGCTAGGGCGGCGAGCACGGTGGCGGCGAGATGCTGGGGATGCATATGGGCCAAAGCGCCCTTGCCGACTTTGCCGATCCCCCGCGCGGTCCGAACGGCATCGATAATATAGGCATCAGCCATGACTATTCCTTTTCAGTTATGTGCGAAGCGCCCACCGCTTTCCGCCAGACGCGTCAGTCCGGTGGCAGGCGCGAAGGCGGGGCCATGGCGCTGCTCCATTTGGTGCAGTTTTTCCACCACGGTGGAAAGGCCGGTCCTGTCGGCCCAGAACATTGGGCCGCCACGATAGGCGGGCCATCCGATTGCCAGGACCGCGACCATGTCGATATCCGACGCTCGCAGGACGACGGATTCGTCCAGCATCCGCGCGCCTTCGTTCGCCATCATGGCCATCATTGGCGCGATCAGCGTTTCCAGTTCCTCCATCGAACGACCGGTCGGAACGGCTTCTTCGGCCCGGACGAATCCGAACAGGTCCAACGCCTCGACCAGTGCAGCCTCCGGTGCGCCGTCGACGCGGAGCATGGTTATCGCCTGTTCCTGCGCCCGGATAAGTCGGTCCGAGACCAGACCATGTCCGGAGCGGCAGATGACAGCCACTCGTCCGGCCTTTCGGGCGAGGCCAAGGATCGAGGCAAGGGTCGTGGGTGATGCGTTCGTCCCCGGCGAGATTTCCATCAGGCGCGACAAAGGGTCGGCGGGCAGGGACAATTGTGTCAATGTTGCGGGATAGGCACTCCCCATCTCGTCCAGCGCACCGATATCGGCGGGCACCAGAAGCGATTGAGGCGAGCGGACCGCGTCGAGTCTTTGCAGGATAGCGTCCGTCAGCGGTTCGGGAATTGAGCGGCACTCGGCAATGATATCGCTCGCCGCCAGACTATCTTGCCCGTTCGCCAACACGGCGGCCCAGCTTTCGAAGCATGTCGCCTTCAGCCCCGCGCGATGCAGGATGTCGGCCCATTGCGCGCACTCGCCTTTGCCGACGATCGTCGCGACACGCAGCGGAATCACAGGTGTATCAGCACTGATGCCTGGAAGCCTCGCGGCTTCCCGCTCGCTGAAGAAGAGGTATCGCTGCGCGGCGCTTTCGCTGCTGTCTTCCAATTGCCGGAACAGTTCCCATTCGCGCGCCATGCCCTCTTCAAACGGAAGGGTGATCGCGGCTTCTACGGCCCGCACTATATGATCCGGCGCCCTGAACCCGCGCATCACCGCGGCATGGCGACGACGGAAATCGTCGAACAGCCCGAGGCGGGCACGTGCCTGCGTGATAGGCCCATCGCGGTCCCTGATCCGGGTCAAGGGCTTCCCCGCAGCCGCGACGCCGCGTGCGAATGCGACGGCGTCTTCCCGCAATCGGTTTTCGCTGGCCAGCTGGTCCAGAAGGCCCAGTTCGCGCGCTTCCTGGGCAGCGATGCTGCGTCCCGATACCATGAGATCAAGTGCGGCTTCCACGCCAATGACGCGAGGCAGGCGCTGTGTGCCTCCGCCGCCGGGCAACAGGCCGAGATGGACTTCGGGCAGGCCGAGCCGAGCGGAGGGCACCGCGATCCGGTAATGACAGACCAGCGCGGTTTCCAGACCACCACCCAGCGCACTGCCGTGGATCGCCGCGACAACGGGTTTCGCCGCATTTTCGATAAGGCGCATGACCTCATGCAATGTCGGGGACTGCGGCGGTTTGCCGAATTCGCTGATGTCGGCACCAGCGAAAAAGGTCCGTCCATCGCAGATCAGCACGATGGCCCTGACATTGCCATCGGTCAGCAATGCATCGAACGCTTGGGCCAAGCCTGCGCGTACGGCTGCGCCAAGCGCATTGACGGGGGGAGAATTGACGCTGACGACGCCGACATCGCCTTCGACACTGATACTGACGGGTTGGTTCATGATGATCGGTCCCTGTCGTCAGCGCAGACCCATGCGGATGCCACCGTCCAGCCGCACGTCTTCGCCGTTGAAATAGCCGTTGCGGCACATTTCCAGAACCAGGCTGGCAAATTCCGATGGCATGCCGAAGCGTTTGGGGAAGGGTACATTGGCGCTGAGCGCGGCCTTCACATTGTCCGGGGCTCCCATCATCAGGGGAGTGTCGAAAATGCCGGGGAGGATGCTGTTGATGCGGATGCCTTCGTTCGACAGGTCGCGGGCGATGGGCAGGGTCATTCCGACAATACCGGCCTTGGACGCGGAATAGGCGGCCTGCCCCATCTGGCCGTCTTCGGCGGCGGCGCTCGCGGTATTGACGATCGCCCCGCGCTCCCCATCGGCCAGCGGGTCCAGCGTCAGCATGCCTGCAGCGCTCTTGGCGGTGCAGCGGAATGTCCCGATCAGGTTGATCTGGATGATCTTTTCGAAGGCGTCGAGCGGGAAATGCTTGGGTGTGCCGCCATTCTTGTCACGGCTTGCGGTCTTGTAGGCATTGCCGGTCCCGGCGCAGTTGACCAGAATACGCTCCTGCCCGTGCGCGGCCCGGGCCTTGGTGAAACCCGCATCGGCCGAGGCGTCACTGGTGACGTCGACCTGGCAGAAAAGCCCGCCAATCTCCGCGGCTAGCGCTTCGCCCTTGTCGGCGTTGAGGTCGAATAGCGCGACTTTGGCGCCTTCGGATGCGAGCCTGCGCGCGACAGCCTCTCCCAAGCCTGATGCGCCGCCGGTGACGATTGCGGAGATGCCGCTAATATCCATGAGTTGCTCCGATTTTGGAAAAGAATGTGAGGAGAAAGACCTTGGGTTACGCCGTTTCGCCGGTCATCTGGTTCAACCGTGCGCGCAGGTCCGTTTTGACGATCTTGCCGTTCAGGTTGCGGGGCAGCGGGTCGCGGCTGATCGTAAAGCTTTCCGGCTGCTTATAGTCCGTCATGCGGGAGGAGCAGTATTCGCCCAACTCTTCCGCGCCGGTAGCAGCGCCCTCGCGCAAGCTGATGAATGCATGGACCCGCTCACCCAATATGGGGCAGGGTTTGGCGACCACGGCTGCTTCCAGCACGGCGGGATGGGCCATCAATATGCTCTCTACTTCCGCAGTGAAAATCTTGTATCCGCCGCGGTTGATCATGTCCTTGAGCCGGTCGAGCACTCTTACGAAGCCTCGTTCGTCGATGCTGCCAAGGTCGCCTGACCGCCAGTAGCCGTCAGTCAAATTAGCCTTCGTCGCTTCGGGATTGCGCCAGTAACCGGGCGTGACTTGCGGACCGCTGATCCACAATTCGCCCACTGCGCCAACTGGCAGATCTACGCCGTCTGGCCCGACGATGCGGACGGTAGCCCCCCGCACGGGTCTGCCCACGGAATCGCTATTTGCCAGCAACTCTTCGGATGGCATGACGGTCACGGCCCCGCAGGTTTCGGTGGCGCCATAGCAGTTCATGAGCCTCAACGCGCCAAGGCGCGAGGAAATGCCTTCAATGGTGGGTACAGGCATGGGCGCGCCCCCAAATCCCCCGATCCGCCAGGCCGAAAGGTCGTGAGCGGTCAGGTCCGTGCGCGCCAGCAGCAGATTGTACATCGCCGGCACCATCAGCGTGTGGGTCATTCGCTCCTCGACGGCCAGGGCGATGAACGCTTCCGCTTTGAACTGGGGAACGACGATCATGCAGCCGCCGCAAAATGCCATACTGCACAAGGTGGCCGAAATGCCGGTGATGTGAGACAGCGGCACCACGCACGCCGAACGGTCGTTGGCATCCAGTGCCATGCAATATGTGTAGGCTGCACCGACATGCACCAGCGCAAGATGGGTCACTATGGCACCCTTCGGCCTGCCCGTCGTACCTGACGTATACATGATGAGCGCCGGGCTTTCTTCGTCAGGCTCGTCCGTCGGCAGTGGCGACGGCTTTGCGAAGCTACGAACGAAGGCGCGCACGTCGCTGTCGCCTATCGGAACCGTCAGCGGCAACGCTGGAATGCGGTCGGCCAGTGTCGCCTCGTGCAGGATGGCGCAGGCACCGCTCTGTTCAGCGATGTAGGCGAGACCGGGCGCCTGTTCACGAACGCCGACCGGGACGGCGACGGCGCCTATGCGGGTGATTGCGAACAGGACAATGACGAATTCGGCCCGATTGTCCAGGAACAGGATCAGACGGTCTCCCGCGCCGATACCATGCGCCACCAGCCCCGATGCGAAGGCGTCGGCCAGATCGCTCAATTCTCGCCAACTGCAGCGGAAATCGCCACATATAAGGGCTTCGCGATCAGGATAGGCAGCAACGGTGCGGGCCAGCATGGCGGACATGGAATGTGGTCTTGGAGTCAGGCACGGGATGATGCGGTCGCCGAAATGCGGTTCCGGGCGGAATTGTCCGTTTTCCTGAGGACGGCCGTTCATCATATATCCTGTCTCTGATTGTCCGGGTCGCGCGGAGCCGTTCTGGTCATGGCAGGTGCACCAGCATTTTGCCGATATTGCCGCCGGAAAACAGGTCCACAAAGGCTTGGGGGGCATTGTCCAGCCCCTCGATGACAGTCTCGCGCCAGGTCAGCCGGCCTTCGCCATGCCATTCCGCCAGTTTTTCGCGATAGGCGGGCATGAGATCGAGGTGATCGAACAGGATGAAGCCCTTCATTCCGATTCGCTTTACCGGAATCAACGTCATGTTGCGCGGGGCCGCCATGGGCTCGGTCAGATTATAGCCCGCGATCATGCCGCAGATTGCGAAGCGCGCATGGTCATTGGCGCAGCCGATCGCCGCTTCCAGAAAGGGACCGCCGACATTGTCGAAATAGACGTCGATGCCTTCGGGCGCGGCGATCGCCAGCGCCTTACGCATATTGGATTCCGCATGATAGTCGATGGCGACATCGACGCCCAGTTCATCGCGCAGAAACGCTGTCTTTTCCGGGCCACCCGCCGACGCGATCACCTTGTGACCCAGCATTTTGGCTATCAGGCAGGCGGTCGAGCCGACCGCGCCCGACGCTGCCGAAACGAAGACGACATCGCCATATTTCAATTCCGCCACGCGCATCAGTCCGGCATAGGAGGTCAGGCCCGTGATCCCGGCGATACCCAGAAATGCCTGGGGCGGCAGGTCCATCGAAGGGAGCTTTTCCACGTCGGATGCGGGTAGATTGGCATATTCGCGCCAGCCCGCGTCGCTCAGGACCATGTCACCGATAATGAACGATGGATCATTCGATTCGACGATTTCGCCGATCGCCGGGCCAGTGATGACATCCCCGACTTCGAAGGGAGGAATATAGCTTTTTGCGGCGAACATGCGGCCTCTGATAGCCGGATCGATCGACAGCCAGCGATTGCGAATCTGGACTTCTCCGGGCGCTGGGCACGGCAGGTCGACACAGGCGGTGGCGAATGCCTGTCTGTCCGGCAGGCCCATCGGACGGGCGGCGAGCCTTATCTCTCTTGAACGCCGCATCAACAATCGCGCCTCTCAAAAAAATGATCGATAAGTCATATATTGAAGATGGGCGGCTTGGCAATGGCAGAAAGGAGATCCCGCTACAGGCGCGCTTCATGCGGTCCGTGATCTTCTGCAAGCGCGATCTGAGTCACTTCCAACCGGCGGCCGTCGCGATCCATTTCGCCTCTGCGATCGACCTGCGTCGGTAGCGCTGTTGCGCCGATAGCGCGGTGCCATCCGCGCAAGATGTCGGCATCATGCCGCCACGCCGCTTGTGAACGAACAAGGGGGTGGTCTAGGTTTGCCCTTGAGCCGATGAAGTGCGTTGTCGACCGCAGACTCGCTGATGTTGAGCGCGAGTCCCGCATGGGTCAGGCTGCGTTCCGAATAAATGATGTCGAACATTCTCAACAGATTGAGATGTTCCAAGCCGCCCATGCTATGATCAATGGTGATGCAGAGGTTTGTCACTTGCATATGATTTGGCCGGCGGCAGCCTTGCGCATATGGCGCGGTTCCGATGGCCTTCGCGAATTATAGAGCGGATAAAATATGATTATATAGTCATAAATGAAATATTCTCGGATGGATTTTTAAAGGGTATAATCGATATTTCCTGTAATAAATTTCGGATCGACAGGGCGTGTTTGCTGCGCTATAAAATGATCCATAAATCATTATGTGATTGAGAGTGGGGTTGATGGGAGAGGCGGCCGGCAAGGTGGTGGATGGACTGCGGCAATGGGCGCAACGCCGTGGCGGCGCCCTTGCCCAAGTCGAAGATCTGCGTGATTTGGGCGGGCATTCCGGGGAGACTTGGGGTTTCGCCTACTGTGCTGGCGCCGTTCGCGCGGAACTGGTCATTCGCCTTGCCGCGGCGGGCGGCGGCGAGCGGGCGAATGGGGAATTGATAAGGCAGGCGCCCCTGCTCGATGCGCTTCTGAAATCGGGTACGAAAGTCGCCCCGGTTCGCGATGTTTCGGATGATCCCGCGCTTTTCGGAGCCGCTTATCTGATTGTCGACCGGCTGCCGGGGCGGCCGCTCATCATGGGTCCGGATGCGGGCCCTTCATGGATGTCGCCGACCGATCGGCAAAAGGCTCATGAGGCGGCGGCAGGGGAATTGGCGGTAATCCACCGGCTGGATTTGTCCAGTCTTGCCGATTGGGATCGTCTTCGCTCGCCGGCCGATGAAATCGCGCTATGGACCCGTGCCTTCGAGCGGGCGGCGGACCCGGACTGGACACGGGCCGGGAACAAGCTCGGTTCCGCGCTCCTGGAAAGCGTGCCTGAAAGGTGGACGCCGGGGCTGTGCCATGGAGATTTCCAGACGAACAACCTGCTCTTTTCATTGGACGCGGATGGTCCTGCGGTCGGCGGCGTCGTGGATTGGGAAATCGCGCATTTCGGGGCGATCGAACATGATTTGGCATGGTTCCTGATGATGAATGACGATCAGGCGTGGGCGCCGGTCGAGATGCGAGGCAATGTCGATCTGGAGGCCGTCACGAATTGCTATGAATCCGTTGCCGGGCGCGCCATGGGCGATCTGTCCTGGTTCCGTGCGCTGGCCTGCTATCGCATCGCGGCGATTGCGGGATACAAGATCCGCCTTCACCGCACCGGGCGCAAGATCGATGAGGCTTGGGAACGGGCCTCTTCTTCCATGCCATTCTTCTTCGCCCGCGCCGATGCGCTGTTGGGGAGCGCGGCATGACGATGCCCGGCCCGCTGTTCGAAGCGCCGCGCCAGGCGCCGTGGCTCGCTCCTTATTGGGAAGGGTTGGGTGTGGGAGAGCTGCGTCTGCCGCGTTGTTCCGTCTGCGGGCGGTGGGAATGGTATCCGGTCGAAAGCGGCCCGGCCTGTCCGGACGGTCATTATGTCTGGGAAGCAGTCGGGCCGCTTGCCACCGTCTTTACCTGCACGCGGGTGGACAGGCCGCTGCTGCCCGGCATCACCCAATCCTATATGACAGGTCTCATCGTCACCGATCGGGCACCCGATTGCCGGATCGCAGCGCTGTTCGATGAATCCGCCGGTCCGGTTTCCATCGGCGCACGGGTGCGCCTTTCCATTTCAGGCGCGGGAGAAAGCGCCTTTCCCTATTTTACACTGGAGAGCATGTCTTGAAATACGGAGTCTCGCTTTTCCCCCTGCGACCGCAGCAGATCATCGACGTAGCGCTATGCGCGGAGGAACTGGGGTTCGACTCGCTTTGGCTGGGCGAACATGTCGTCACTCCGGTCAAAAGCGATTCCCGCTTTCCCTATGCAGGCGAAGATGATGACTCGCATGAGGCGTTCCATGCCAATCTGCCCTTTTACGATCCTTATGCGGTGCTGGCCTATCTCGCGGCGATCACGAAATCGGTAAAACTGGCGGTTTCGGTGTCGATCGTGCCGTTGCACGATCCGTTCCACCTGGCCCGGTCGGTGACGACTCTCGACCTGTTTTCCAAGGGTCGGTTCATGTTGGGTGCGGGCGGTGGATGGCTGAAGGAAGAATTCGAGATTCTCGGCCGGGATTTCGAAACGCGCGGCAAGCGGTTCGACGAAACGCTCGATGTGATGGTCAGCCTGTTCAACAATGACGTGACCGAATATGACGGCGTGGTATTGAAGGTTCCGGCAATCGGCATGAGTCCCAAGCCTGATACCCGCCCGCATCCGCCCTTTGTCTTCGGTGGCCATGCGAAGCCTGCACTGCGCCGGGCCGCACACCGCGGCAATGGCTGGCTGGCGTCCGAACTCAGTCCCGAAGAGATGGCGCCGCTGATCGGCATCATCAAGCAGATGCGCGAGGAAGCCGGGCGCGTGGACGTTCCCTTTGAAATAAGCTGTGCGGTGATGGGCGATCCTTCGGACGAGCTGATCGCGCAATATGAAGCGGTGGGGGTCGACCGGCTGGTGGTGCGTCCGTGGATGCGAGGGCGGGACGCCGTCGCCAATCTGACGACGCTCGCCGGGCGCATATTGTGACGATGAAGATGTCCGGCGAGCAGGGAGCGTGCTGAATGGTTGATGTCGCAATCGTCGGTGTGGGGGAAACGGTTCCCGTCCGGGCGGATTCGCGCCCGATGAGCGTGATGATCGCCGACGCGATCCATCGCGCTCTGGCCGACGCTGGCATCGGCGCGAACCAGATCGACGGTTTTGTGACCGAATCGGCGACGATGCCCGGCGTCATGCCTGCCGAGGACGTCGTCGCGGCATTGGGCGTGCCCATGCCGCGATCGCCCTTTATTGCCTATGGGCTGCATTATGGGGCGGGGCTGGTGGCTGCGGCTGAACTGGCGGGGTGGGCACTGGCGTCCGGGCGCGCGACGCATGTCCTTTGTTGGTATGGCCATCAACTGAGCCGTCAGGCGCAGGGGCCGCGTGCGCTCTATGCCGACGACCCGTTGAAGGCCGATCTGGAAATGCCCAGCGGTTGGTTCGGCCAGCCGGTCTATTTCGCCGGGATCGCGCAGCGTTATGCCCATGAATTCGGTCTTCCTGCCGAAGCGCTTGCCGCCGTCGCCATGGAGGCGCGGGAACATGCGGCGCGCACCCCCGGCGCGATGAAGACGGCGCCGCTTGATCTGGCGGGCTATCTGGCCTCGCCCAGCATTGCCACGCCCTTGCGCGGACCCGACTGCGCCCTGGTCAATGACGGCGCCATCGCCTTCGTCATGACCACGACGGAGCGTGCCCGCGACTGCGCCCATCCGGTGGTGCGCGTCGCCGGTGTCGGCGTCGGATCGACCAATGTGCCGGGCGACACCTGGTTCACGCAAAATAGCGATTATCTGACGACGCCCGCCGCCATATCGGGACCGGCCGCCTTCGCCGTCGCCGGACTGACCCCGGACGATGTCGATTTCGTCGAGCTTTACGACTGCTTCAGCATCAACACGATCCTTCAATATGAGGATCTGGGCTTCGTGAAGAAGGGTGAGGGCGCCGCTTTCGCGATGAGCAAGGGGCGGGGACTAGCTGATCGCCTGCCGACCAACACCCATGGCGGCCTGTTGTCCCATTCCTTCCTGCTGGGCGGAGGACATGTGGTCGAGGCGGTTCGCCAGTTGCGCCATGAGCGGGGGGCCGGACAGGTGCCCGATGCGCGCGTCGGCCTGGTGACCGCCCTTGGCGTGCCGCATCACAGCACAATGATTTTGGAACGGATGTAAGAGAGATGACGGGAATACAGCGTGTGGCCCTGGTGACGGCCGCGACGAGCAGCCTGGGACGCGGCATGGCCGAAGCCCTGTTGGCAGACGGATTTCTGGTCGTGGTGAGCGGCCGGTCGGAAGCCAAGGGATTGCAGGCTGCCGCCGAAATGGACCCGTCCGGCCGCGTGAGTTTCGTCGCATGTGATGCGCTCGACCAGGGGCAGACCGAAGCAATGGTCGATACGGTCATCGAACGTCACGGCCGTATCGACGTGCTGATCAACAATGCCGGGGGATCGAGTGGCTTCGCGCCCGTGCATCAATTGTCCGACGACGCATGGGCGCAGGCCTTTCAGTGGAACGTCAGTTCCGCCTTCTGGGCGGTGCGGCGGGCGGTTCCGGCAATGCTGGAACAAGGCTTCGGGCGCATCATCAACATCAGTTCGGTGCAGGGCAAACAGGCGAACCGCCCCAATGCCAGCCATTATGTGACCGCCAAGCATGCGCTCAACGGTTTCACCAAGGCGGTGGCGCTGGAATATGGGCGGCAGGGCATCACCAGCAACGCGATCTGCGTGGGCGCGGTGGAAACCGATCTGATGCAGGATGCGGGCCGGAAGGCCGCAGCCGCAGCCGGAATCAGCTATGAAGCATATAAGCAGCGTTACGCCGACGCGGCGATGACGGGCCGGTTGAACAGCGTCGGGGAAGTGGCCGCCATGGCGCGTCTGCTCGCTTCGGAGGCGGGCGCCGGCATTACCGGCGCGATCCTCAATGTGGACGGCGGCACCTGCTCCTATTGAAAGAGATGACGATGACTGATGTTCGACCCACCAATCTTGCCGAAGCTTTCGATATCCATTTATCGCGCGCGCCCGATGCGGCTGCCCTGATTGTCGGGGACCGGGTCTATAGTCGCGTGGAGATCGGCGAACTGGCCGAACGCGCCGTTGGCATGTTGCAGGAAAAGGGCGTCCGTCCGGGCAACCGGGTGGTGGTCCAATATGATACATCGCCGGAAGACGTCGCAATCGCCCTGGCGACAGCGCGGGTGGGAGGCACGCTGATCCCCGTTCCCAAGCGGCTGGGCATGCGTGAAATCAATTTCCTGCTTGGCCGTTCCGAAGCGGCGCTTTTTTGCCATGTCGGGGCAAATCCGGCGGATGGGCTGACGCTTCCCGCCGGCGCATCGGTTGCCAGCAGCAATGCCATTCGCAGTCATGACCGCACGGCAACGGATATCGTCCCGATGCCGGACGATCATTGCGCGCTCATCGGCGTGACGTCTGGTTCCACCGGCCAGCCCAAGGGCGTCATGCATGGCTGGCGCGGCGTAGCCTGGGCGGGAGAGCGGATGCGCGCCCTGGGCCGGGTGCAGGCTGGCGAGGCCGTGATGATGACAGGCGCGGGGGCTGGCGCGCCGGGCTTCACCTTCTTCACCTACATGCCGCTCGTCACTGGCGCGGCCATCGTGCGCGCCACCAAATGGGATCCGGTGGAGGTGTTGCATCTCGCGCAGGAGCATGGCTGCGTCTGGTCGTGCATGGTGCCGACGATGCTGCGGATGTTGCTCGATGCGAGGGCGGAGGCGCTGGGCGAGGGCAGGCTGGACGCCATGCGCGCGATCAGCATGGGCGGCGGTTTCATGAGCGTCGAACTGATCGAACGGGCGCGCCGTGAACTGGGCGTAGAGGTGTTGCGCATGTACGCCATGGCGGAATGCATGAGCAATGCCAGCACGGAAATTGACGACAGCGTCGATGTACGCAACATGCTGGACGGCCGGGCTGGACCGGGCGCCGCGCTGGCCGTTTTCGACGATGATCGCAAGCCTCTGCCGGTTGGCGCCAAGGGGGAGATCGGTCTGAAGGGACCTTCGCTGTTGCAGGGCTATCTGGCCGAGCCGCGGGGCAAGCCGGACCTGATGACGCCCGACGGCTTCTTCCTTTCCGGCGACATCGGGGAGATGGACGAGCAGGGCTATGTCAGGATCGTCGGCCGCAAGAAGGACATGATCAACCGGGGCGGATACAAGATCGACCCTTCCGAGGTCGAGGAACTGATCTGCCGCCATCCCGCCGTCGCCAAGGTGGCGGTGGTGGGCTATCCCGACGCGCTGTACGGTGAACGGTCGTGCGCGGTCGTGGAATTGCGGCCCTCGCACATGCTGGCCTTCGACGAATTGACGGCTTTCCTACTTCACGAGGGACTGTCGAAGGAGAAGCTGCCTGAACGGTTCGAAAGCCGGGACGCGCTGCCGCTTTCACCCGACGGCAAGATATTGAAGGCCGCCGTCAAGGCCGAGATCGGCACCGACCCCACGTCGAGCCTTGGTTGATTTCCCATCCAGACGCCTCCTTTCAGGCGCTCCATGCACAAGAGGTTTCCATGATTGATTTCGAACTGGATGATGACTTCAAAGCAAAGCTCGATTGGGTTCGTGCCTTTGTCGATGAAAAGGTCGAAAAGCTGGATGTGTTGTGGCCCAGTCCCGCATCGCCGCATGACAAGTCGCTGGTGGAAGCGCGCATGATTTTGGCGCCGCTTCAAAAGGAGGTGAAGGAAAAAGGACTTTGGGCGGCGCATCTCGACCATGATCTGGGTGGTCCGGGCTTCGGGCAGGTCAAATATCTGCACATCGCGGAGATATTGGGCCGGACCAACTGGGGATCGGTCGTGTTCGGATGCCAGGCACCGGATTCCGGAAATTCGGAAATTCTGGCTCGTTACGGCACGCCAGAGCAGAAGGAACGCTATCTGCAACCCTTGCTGGACGGCGAAGTCTACAGCGCCTTTTCGATGACGGAACCCGAAGGCGGGTCGGACCCGATCTATTTTTCTTGCCGGGCCGATCGGGATGGCGATGACTATGTCATAAATGGCGAAAAATGGTTTTCCAGCCATGCCAACTATTCCGATTTCCTGATTATCATGGCCGTGACCGATCCGGATGCGGAACCTTATCGCCGGGCGTCCATGTTCCTGGTTCCCACCGACACGCCGGGCGTCGAGTTCGTGCGCGAGACGGGCGTGTTCACCGAACCCTATCCGGAGCGCGGCGGCCACCCCTATATGCGCTATACCAATTTGCGCGTTCCGGCCTCGGCCATGCTGGGGCCGCGCGGTGGCGGTTATGAGGTCGCGCAGTCGCGTCTGGGCGGCGGGCGCATACACCATGCCATGCGCACCATCGGTCTTTGCCAGAAGGCGATCGACATGATGGCGGACCGGGCCGTGAGCCGAAAGACCAGCGGCGTCCTGATCAGCGAAAAGCAGTCGGTCCAGTTCGACATTGCGGAATCGCAGATCGCCCTGCGGCAGTTTCGCCTGCTGGTGCTGCATTGCGCCTGGCTGGCCGACCAGAAGGGCCGGGAACGGGAATTGCGGGAGGCGATTTCCATGGTCAAGGTCGCGAGCGCCGATATCGCGGAAAAGATCATCTGGCGGGCCATGCATATGCATGGTTCGCTGGGCGTGTCGAACGAAATGCCTTTCGCTCATATGCTGTTCATGACCGGGATGCTCGGTCTGGCGGACGGCCCGACCGAGGTTCACAAGGTGTCGGTCGCGCGGCGTATCCTGAGGCGGGCGACGCCGCATGAAGGATTTTTCCCGCCGCAGCATCTTCCTGCTGCCCGCGCCGCCGCGCTGGCACAGTTTGGATTGACCCCGGAAACATTAAACAGGCGGGTATGACGATGGAGAGGGACGCCTTCGATTTTTCGGGCAAGGTGCTGCTGGTCACGGGTGGAAGCCGCGGGCTGGGACGCGAGATGGCGCTGGGCTTTGCCCGGCGTGGTGCGGATGTGGTCATCGCCAGCCGCAAGCAGGATGCCTGCGAAGAGGTGGCCGTCGAAGTGCGCAAGCTGGGCGCGCGCGCGCTGGCGGTCGGTGTGCATGTCGGCAAATGGGACGAACTGGAACGGCTGGCCGACGCCGCCTATGCGGAGTTCGGCAAGGTCGATATTCTGATCAACAATGCCGGCATGTCGCCGCTCGCGCCGTCGATGGTCGAAGTGTCGGAGACCCTGTTCGACAAGATCGTAGACGTCAATTTCAAGGGCGTTTATCGCCTTGCGACTTTGATCGGATCGCGCATGGCGGCGGGGGAGGGCGGTTCCATCATCAACGTCTCCTCTTTGGGTTCGTTGATGCCGTCGCCCTATTTCGGCGCCTATGCCGGGGCCAAGGCGGCGGTGAACGCGCTCTCGATCGCGCTGGCGCGGGAATATGCGCCCAAGGTGCGGGTCAATGTGATCTGCCCCGGCGGTTTCCTGACCGATGTCGCGGGTGACTGGGCCGATGACCCGCAGGCGTTGAACAGCGTGCCGCTTGGCCGGTTCGCGCAGCCGGAGGAAATGCTCACCACCGCATTCTACCTCGCCAGCGCGGGATCGAGTTTCACTACCGGAGCCCTTATTCGCGTCGACGGCGGCGCGCTGTACACCAGATAACCGGAGCAACCGTCAACATGTCATCTCCTGAGACCGAAGATGCCTTTCCCCATAAGGGGTTTCCCAGCGGCTGGTTCCAGATCGCCTGGGCAGACGAACTTGCGGTCGGCGATGTCCGGCCGTTGCATTATTTCAACCGTGATCTCGTTCTTTATCGCGGCCGTAACGGATATCATGTGCTCGATGCCCATTGCCGGCATATGGGCGCGCATCTGGGCCACGGCGGGACAGTCGTGGGCGACAGCATTGTTTGCCCCTATCATGGATGGCGCTGGGGCGCTGATGGCCGCAATGAGCTGGTGCCGCTGGAAAAGAAGGCGACGGATCGCTGCCGGATGGGAGCCTGGGAAACCGTGGTTGCAAACCAGATCGTCTGGGTCTGGTTTGATGCGCAGGGGCGTCCTCCGCTTTTCGAAGGTCCAGTCGACCTGCCGGGCGTCGCGGAAGGCGAACGTTATAACGTCTATCCGCATTGCACGAAAAGTTGGCGCAAGGTGAAAACCCGTCCCCAATATATTCCGGAAAACAATGTCGATGTCGAACATCTGCGCTGGATCCACAAGGCCAAGGGACCGATCGAGACCACCCGCATCGAGATTGACGGGTATAAGATGCAGATCGCGAACAACATCACCTATGGCTTCGGCAAGAAATCGACCCGCTTGACCCCGGATGGTCCCATCGTGGTGGAGGTTGGGGCCGAGCTTTGGGGTATGGGTTTCCAATACACCTTCTTCCCTCAGCCCGATTCAGCCGTCAGCATCCAGGCGCAAACCCCGGTGGATGATGAGCATTGCGACATGTTCCAAACCGTTCTGGTAATGGGGGAGGATGATTTCAATCCCGTTGAGCCGCCAGAAGGCATGGCTGCAGCCAGGGTGAGGGAACAGTTCGTTCAGATCGAGCGGGATATTCCCATCTGGGAGAATATGAAATATATTGCCGATGCCTCTCTTTCTCCCCAAGAGGAAAAGGCGATGACTATTGTGCGCCATTGGGCTGAACGCTTTTATCCAGAAGATGCGTGATGCCCATGTGATCGTTCGTCGTTCCATAGCGCTCGCCTCTCCGGAAGCGGGCACTGTGACGGCATGGCTGGAGGATAATTTCCACCATTTCGGTGTCCTGTTGAAACATGATGCCGGTCGCGTCATAGATGTCGCAGCCGCGACAATCCGCTTTCCCTGGACGACCTGCGGCCATGCGGGAAGCCCGCTAAAGATGTTGGCCGGGCAGGCGCTGATAGGGCGGCCCGAAATGCTTGCGGCTTTGCTGCCGATGCAGCTTCAATGCACCCATCTGTTCGAGCTTGCAGCGCTTGCCATGGTGCATGCCGCGCATTCGGCCAGTGACCGACGATATGACATGGTCGTGCGCAAGGATGGGATTTTGCCGGGGCAGAATCGCGGTACATTGATGCGCGATGGCCAGGAGATATCGAGCATTAAGGTCGATGGCAGCATGATCCTTGGGCCAGCCGGCTATGCGGGCCGTGATCTTTACAAGGGCTTCCGCAAATGGCTGGCGGAATGTTCGGATGAAGAGGCCATGACGCTGTGGCTGTTGCGAAGATCGCTCTGGCTGGGCAAAGGGATGAGCCTTTTCAAGCCGCAGCCCGTCGCTGCCGCAACGGATATGGGAGCGGTGTGTTACAGCTATCAGCCGGAACAGCGCGATCATGCCTTTGCCGTGTCAGACTCGATCATCGACGTGACCGATCCGAATGTCCGGTTGCTTTCACGGTCGCCGGGCTTTTCCTGACAGCATTTCAGAGCGTCGGATCGGTAGCGATCCGGATCAACCGCTGACCGATATTGTTGCCTGCCAACATGCCAGCCATCGCCTCCCCGGCCTGATCCAGTCCCTCGACTATGTCGACCCCGGCCTTGATTTGACCGCTGGCCAGATAATCATGCATCTCGGCACGGAATTCCGCGAACCGATCATAATATTGCGTCGCCAGATAGCCATGGATGCTGAAACCGCGCCGCACCGTGACGAAGAGATTCGGGCCGGGCGGAGGCACGTCCAGGCCATATTCGGCCACCGTACCGGTGATCACGAAGCGCCCGAAGCGGCGCATCCGTTCCATGACGACCGCTTGAAGGGCTCCGCCGACATTGTCGAGATACATGTCGATTCCATCCGGCAATTCCCGGTCGATCGCCACATCGATATCGCCTGCGTGCCGGTCTATCGCGGCGTCATAGCCGAGCGTATCGACCAGATGCCGGCACTTGTCCGGCCCGCCTGCGATGCCGACGATCCGGGACGCTCCATAGACGCGGGCAAGCTGCCCGGCGATGCCGCCGACTGCGCCCGCCGCCGCCGATATCAGCACGGTATCGCCCGGTTTCACGGCGCCCAGCAATTTCATGCCGATCCACGCCGTGATGCCCTTCCCGCCCAGTGGACCAAGATAGTCCGTCAGGGCCGCGACAGCCGGATCGGCGCGCTGGGCCAACGGCCCCTGTTCTGCAGGCGCCCGAACGATGCTGTGCGTTTCCCAACCGCTCCAATGTGTCCAATAGTCGCCCTCCACAAATAGGGGCGAGCGTGACTGGATCACCCGGCCGAGCGAAAGGCCCGCGATCAGATCGCCAGGCCGGAAAGACGGGACATAATTTTCATATCGCCTGAGCCGTCGGCTTTGAGCCGGATCCACCGTGGCATAGATATTTTCGAAAAGCGCCTCTCCTTCCTCGAGCGGACGCAGCGGTTCCGACACCGCTGCAAAGGTGTTCGCGTCGATGGCTGCGTCAGGATAGTCCTTCAGAGTCATGCGCATCGTGTCCATGCGGCGCCCCTTTTGAATGGCGTTCAAGGAAGGAGGGGATCAAATCCGCCCCCTTATGCCCGTCAGTAACGGACAGTGAGTTGGAGCGCCACGGTGCGCGGCGGCGCTGGGAAGCCATATTGGTCGGCTGGCACCCCGGCTGCCGTTCCCGTGCCGGAACCAGTGCTCGGCGCGTCCTGCGCAGCATTGAGGATATAGCGGTTCGTCAGGTTCTTGCCGATCAGCGCGACCTGCCAGCGATCATTCTGCGCCCCCAGCCGCAAGGTGGCGTCCAGCGTTGCAAAAGATTTTTGCACGTCGACCGGATTGCCGAAGGGGCTGACCAGATAGCTGTCGCTGTAGCGAAGGTTGAGCAGCAGGCCCCCTTTCAGTGCCGACCCGATATCGGTTTCATAATCGACGCCCAGAGTTCCGCTCCATTTGGGCGCTAGCTGCGTATGCACGCCGTCCAGATTCTGATGAATGTAGGGAGTGGTTGCCGTGGGAGCCAGGCAACCCATGGTGGGTGTCTGACCCGCATAGCAGGGAGCGCCGGGAAAGTCGGTATATTTGGCATCGGTATAGGCCAGCGCGCCCCGGAGCGTCAGGCCAGGCACGGATCGCGGCGCCCATTCCCCGTCCAGCTCCAGACCTTGGGTGCGGGCGGTTCCCGCGTTGAACGTCACGAAGGTAGTGATGGCGGAGTTGAAGAAGTCGACCTGCAAATCCTTATAATCATAACGGAATGCAGTCAGGTTCAGCCGCACGCTGTTATCGAACAGCTTGCTGCGGATGCCGGCTTCGAATCCATCGACGGTTTCGGGACCGAAGGCGAGGTCGCCGACGGTGGTCGTGACGGTATTGAGGCCGCTGATCGAAAAGCCGCCCGATTTGTACCCGGTCTTGTAAGCGCCATAAACGGTCAGGCGCGGTGTGGGCTTCCAGGTCAGCGTAACTTCCGGCGAAAAATCGTCGAACTTTTGATGATGCACGAATTGCGAAAGCGGATTGGCGGGGTCGTACATCCGGTAAACCGCACGCAAATTGCGGTTTACATAAGGCATCCGGAACGTCGAATCCTTCGTTTCGCTCGTCAACCGGCCGCCGGCCGTCATCTGGAGGGTTGGCACGATGTCCCACAGCAACTGGCCGAACAGTGCGAAGGTTGCGCCATCGGTCTGCCCGACTTTGCGGACGGTCAGCGGCACCAGCGCCGGGTCGACGACGCTGGTGTCGATCGCATGGCCTGCCGCCGCCGTGCCGGGGAAAATGATGTCCTGCTGGAACTTCAGCTTCGACGCTTGATAATAAAGACCAAGGAGGAAGTTCACCGGTATTTTGAGGTCGGTCTGCGCACGGAATTCCGTCGAATAAGCCTCATATTCCGTTCCAGTGCCCGCATAAGTGCCACGATTGGCATTGGTTGTCGCATCCGATTTAAGGCTGAACTGGTTCTTGAAACTCTGATACCCGTTCACCCAATTGAAATTAACGATGTCGGTATCATATTTGACGGTGGCAGTCGCGGTGTAGGAACGGTAGTTGTCGTAAAGCTGACCGTTCTTCTTTCCGAGAAGCGGATTGGCGCTGACCAGATCGCCAGGAAGGTCGTCCCAATATCCTTTCCAATCCTTATCGCACTCGTTCCCAGGTTGCAGTTGTGAGCTGCCTCCGACCGGACAACGAAACAATTCGTTCAAGAAACCGGCTGATGTCGCGTTGCGATCACTCATGCCGCCTTTCAATGTGATCGTGAACCGATCGGTCGGCTGATATTTGAGCGTCCCTCGAATGTTGAGATTTTCCTCCATCGGACCGTATCGGGTCGATCGAGGCACAGTGTAGACCGTCTGCGCGCCGCCATTTGCGATATCGTTGACCTTGAAAGGTCCACCGGCCGCCTGGTTTTGCATATAGCCACGGCTCATGTCGCTCCAGCGCACCGCCAGGCGCGCGCCCAGCGTCTCGGACAACGGACCTGACACCACGCCTTCCAGATATTTTTCGCGAGTCCGGAATTCATAGCCTGCGCGGCCGATGATTTCGGTCTTTGACCCTGGATCGGCCGTGGTGAATGACAGGGCGCCGGCGGTCGAATTCTTTCCGAAGAACAGCGCCTGCGGTCCTTTCAGGATTTCGACCTGAGCCATGTCGAACAGCCCTTCATTCAGGATTCTGCCCTGGCCATAATAGACGCCATCAACATTGACCGAGACCGACTGTTCTATGCCGATGCTCGTGAAGTTTGATCCGATGCCGCGCAAGCTGAGATTCGCACCGCTGCCGGAACTGCCACGAGCGACGGTGAATTGCGGGACGGACGCCGCGACCTGCTCAATGGATCGGATGTTGCGGTTGACGAGGTCTTCGGACGACAGGGCGGTCACGGCCACTGGAATATTCTGGGCATTTTCCTGTCGTTTTCGGGCGGTGACGATGATTTCCCGCAGTCCGCCCTGATTTTCCGGGGCAGAGGCATCCTGCGTCGTCGGCTCTTGTGCCTGAGCCGGCGCGGCCGCCGACGCGGCTATGGCTATGAGGCTGGCGGTCAGGGCGTTCATCCGCGCGGTACGAAAACGGGTCATATCTGTCGGCATTCGCCTCTCTCCCTGTTCATTTGCAAGGCTGCTTGTGTCGTGCCTTTGTCTCTGCGGCCCAACCCTAACCAAAAAAAATGACTGGTCAATCATATATTCGTGATGTATCAAAGGGCATGTATATGGCTTTCCTGGCCCTCCGGTGAATGACGGGGGTTGTGAAAATTGACCTATATATATGATATATAATAATATATTTTATATTCAGGCTGGAATTTTTTCAGTTTCCTCGGCCTTTGAGGACATTTGAAAAAAACGAGGTCTAGAAAAAATATGAATGACCCATCATGATGATTCGGGAGTTTGGAGGGTGGTAGTGCCAAATGAAACAGGGCTGGTTCTATATGAGAACCTGGAGGACGGGATCGCCCGGATCACGCTCAACCGTCCATCTGCCGGCAATGCCCAGAATGTCGCGATGATCTATGCCTTGAACGAGGCGTTCATGCGCGCGGCGCGCGACAAGGCGGTTCGTTGCATCATATTGTGCGGAGCAGGGCGGCATTTTTCGACGGGACACGACCTCAAGGATCTCGCCCATGACGCGGTTGGCAGAGACTATGATCTGACTTCGACCTGGGGTGACGTGCAAACGGGCGACGTCGAAGGATGGTTGGGTTGGGAACATGAAACCTATCTGGACATGTGCCGCCGTTGGCGTTCGATCCCCAAGCCAGTCATCGCGCAGGTTCAGGGCGCCTGCATTGCCGGCGGGCTGATGCTTGCCTGGATTTGCGATATCATCGTGGCTGCCGAGGATGCCCTGTTTCAGGACCCGGTTGTCAATATAGGCGTTCTTGGCGTCGAATATTTTGCGCATGTCTGGGAATTGGGCGGTCGCAAGGCCAAGGAGCTGCTGTTTACGAGCGACAGCTGGGACGCCCGCCAGGCCCGCGAAATGGGGATGGTCAACCATGTCGTCCCGGCAGCCGATCTTGAGATGTTCGTCCACGACATGGCGCGCAAGATCGCGGCGAAGCCGACTTTGGCCATCAAACTTGCCAAGGAAGCGGTCAACGCTGCACTCGATATGCAGGGTCTGCAAAAATCCATCGATCTGGCCTTCGCCTATCATCAGCTCAATCACGCTGACAATCGCCTGCGGTTCGGTGGGCTTCTGAACCCCAACGGCATTCCCGAAACAGTTCTGCGCAAGGGCGGACTTAGCGAATTGGTGATCGGTGACGGTCGGGCGGAGAGTGCCTAGCGCTTTTGGAGCCGGGGTTGCCGCGTTGGAAATGTGATCGGGGAACAGGTTAAATGGAAATGGCGAAGGATCTTGCTGAATTCCGGGAGGAGGTCGCGGAGTTCTGCAAGACCGGACTTCCGGCGGACATCCGGTCGAAGGTGCTTCTGAACCAGCATCTGGATAAGACGGATTTCGTCCGGTGGATGCGCATTCTGCAAGAAAAAGATTGGCTGATTGGGCACTGGCCGCAGGAATATGGTGGTCTGGGCTGGTCGCGCCTCAAGCGCTGGGTGTTCGAAAACGAACTTTATCGGGCAGGGTCGCCCTGGCTGGCGCCGTTCGGGATCACCTATGTCGGTCCCGTTATCTACAGCTTCGGCAACGAGGCGCAGAAGCAGCGGTGGCTGGCGCCGACGGTCAGCCATGACATCTGGTGGGCGCAGGGCTATTCGGAGCGTGGGGCCGGATCGGATCTGGCGAATTTGCAGACGCGAGCGGTACGGGACGGAGATCATTACGTCGTGTCCGGCCACAAGATCTGGACATCCATGGCGCAGTGGGCGGACATGATGTTCACGCTGGTGCGGACCGATCCCGATGCGAAACCGCAGCGGGGCATATCTTTCCTTCTGATCGATCTCAAAAGCCCGGGCGTTTCGGTCCGGCCGATCAAGAGCATCAACCTGGTTGAGGATCTGAACGAAGTCTTCCTGGACGAAGTCCGGGTTCCGGTTGAAAATCTGGTGGGACAGGAAGGCGGCGGCTGGACCTATGCCAAATTCCTCCTCGACAATGAACGCCTGATCTCGGCAGAGGTGGGCAAGGCGCAGCGGCTGATGGCGCAGTTGCGTTTCTTTCTCTCCGAAATCCGACAAGGTTCGGTGGCGTTGGTGGAAACGCAGGCCTGGCGCCAGCGCCTGGGAGAGCTGGAGCTCAAACTCATGTGCCTGGTCAGCCTGTGCAGCCAGATGTTCTCGGAACTTGAAGCGGGCAACGATCCAGGCCTTTCCGCATCCATGCTCAAGATCGTCAGCGCCGAATTGCTTCAGGCGATTTCCGGTGCACATGTCGATGCCCTGTCCCAGGCCGGGCTTTCTTTCCAGGCTGAAGCGCTCGTTCCGGGGGATGCCGCGCCGCTCGTTGCGCCCAGAGGAGCTGCGGGGGCCGTAGGCGAATATCTGTTCGGCCGGGTTTATTCCATTTGGGGTGGGTCAAGCGAAGTGCAGAAAAATATCATCGCGAAGGCGGTGCTGGGGCTATGACCTATATGACAAATCTGGATGAGGAAGACCGGCGGCTGGTCGGGGCGACAGTCGAGCGGTTAGCCGAGCAATATTTCAGCATCGACCGATGCCGGTCGGGCAATCTCGTCTGCGGTCGCGAGGAATGGGCCGCTTTTGGCGAACAGGGTCTGTTCGCTATCGGTATCAGCCCTGAATATGGCGGCATTGGCGGCGGCGCGGCCGACCTTGCGATGGTCATGCGGCAGATAGGTTATAATCTTCTGCCAATGCCCTATATGGACAGCATCGTCCTGGGAGCTACGCTTGTCGCCAGGTTGGGTTCTGAAGACCTGAAGCGTACGTTGCTGCCAGCAATCGTTGCGGGCGAATTGCGCCTAGGTTTTGCCCATCGTGAGGCAAATTCGGGCGATATTTTCGATCATGTCGAGACGAGCGTCCGTGGTGGACGGTTGAGCGGGCAGAAGATTCACGTGATGGATGGCGGGATGGCCGCAAAGCTCATTGTGTCTGCGCGCGATGAACAGGGTGTTCTGGGTTTCTATCTGCTCGACCGGGACCAGCCGGGCGTGGCGTTTCAGCACTACCGGCTTATCGACAATCGCATGGCCAGTCGTGTCGTCCTGGCTGATGCGCAAGGCGAGGCGATCGGGGGCGAAGCGACGCCCGCTCTTGCCGTGCTTCACGATCTGGCTGCGATTTGCGCGGCTGCGGAGACGGTTGGGGCGATTGCCGGGTTGAACCGCGACACGTTGGATTATGCCAAGGTCCGCAAGCAGTTCGGGCAACCGATCGGCAGTTTCCAAGTGCTTCAGCACCGGCTGGTCGATATGTATATTGCCCAACAGATGGCGGCGGCCATGGTCGCCGACGCTTTGAAGGGTTTCGATGATTCCGTGTCCGATATGTCTGTGCGCATCTCTGCGGCCAAGGCGCAAGCCGACCGGTCCGGACGCCAGGTTGGCGAAAGCGCGATCCAGATTCATGGCGGCATGGGCATGACCGACGAATGTTCGGCCGGGCATTATCTTAAGCGCATTCTCGCCAATGGTTCGCAATTCGGAACGGCGGGATGGCATGTCACGCGCATTGCCCGGCACGCGCTCTGACGGGTCCGGTGTGTCAGATGCCCAATCCGTTGGTGACGAATGTCAGGTAGGTTTCGATCGTTTCCTTGACGAAATCGGGTTGAGCGGCGGTTTTATTGTCGATCCTGAACAGCAACGCGGTTCGCGCGTTCACGATCATGATTGCCAGCATATGCAACTGCTCATCGCTCGCGGAGGCGAAAGGTCCGCTCGTCAGCGTACGCTTGAACGAGCGGACATAGCTTTCGGCTATGCCGTCCAGCCAGCGGCGATATGCTTTGGGCGCAAACAATTGCGCCTCGTAGAGCACCCGGTTCATATAAGGATGGCTGGCGGTATAAGCGATATTGGCGGTGAAACCGAGCCGCTCGATTTCGATGGGGTCGGTTTCGTCTCCAATCGCCGCGGCGATGCTCGTCAGTATTTCGGCTCCCAACGTCGGCAATATCGTATCGAACAATTGCTGCTGCGATTTGAAATACAGGTAAAAGGTGCCATGAGCCATTCGCGCCTTGGCTGTCACTCGGGCGACGGAGCAGCCCACATAGCCATAGCGGCCGATGACGCGCGCAGCGGCATCCAGAATCTTGCGCCGCGTGGCGATCTGACGTTCCGCACGCCTTCCCGCGACCGTTTTCGTTTTTGTTCCGGCAGCCGTGCTTTCCGCCGCCGTTTCCGTAGCCTTACGCGCCATCTTGATCCTTTCGCTTGGCTGATCTCTACCGGGCGGCGCTTTCCTGAGCAAGCGTGCGAATGGCTATCGGATAATTCATCCGCCCACTGCGTTGAGGTGACCGCTCAAGCTTCATCCGTTGTGCGCACGGCAGGATAAAGGAGAAGGATGATGGATGATTCGGGAGTCATGCCGAGGCCTCGGGGCGGAATGCGCGTTGCCCCCTTCAACAAATGGCTCACGCTCCTGCTGTTGATGCTGGTCGGGCTGACCAATTACATGGATCGTCTCAGCATCTCGATCCTGCAAGTTCCCATCAAGGCGGAGCTGGGATTGAGCGATACCCAATTGGGTGCGATCACGGGCCTGTCCTTTTCGCTGGTCTATACATTGGCAGCGATACCGATTGCCCGCCTGGCCGATCGTCTTTCGCCCAAACGGGTCATTCTGGTCTGTCTGGCCGCGTGGAACGGGCTGACGATGCTGTGCGGTCTCGCCAACGGTTTCCTGGCGCTGGCCGTGCTGCGCATGGGCGTCGCGATCGGTGAAGCAGGTTGTTCTCCCGCTGCGCAGGCGTTGCTTTCGCATCAATTTCCCGCTCGCCAGCGCGGTCGTGCGATCGCGATCTGGCAGATGGTCTTCCCTCTGGGCACTTTGCTGGGAATATTTTCCAGCGGAATGTTGAGCGCCGCTTTGGGATGGCGGACGACCTTCGTCCTGCTGGGTGGCATAGGTCTGGCGGTGGTTCCGCTGATCCTTTTCTTCCTGCGGGACGAACCGCATGGAAAAGCGGACAGCGGACGCGCAATAGCCGTAGCATCGACCAGCATGACAGAGGCGCTCCAGGAAATATTGGGGTCCGGCGCTTATCGCCGGTTGCTGGCTGCGGGCTTTCTGGGCGCTATTCCATTGAATGCCGCGCTGAATTGGAATGCGCCATTTTACGGTCGCGTTTTTTTGCTGCCCATCGAACAGATCACCATCATCGTGGCTCTGATATCGGGCGTGGGCGGTGCGCTTGGCATGTTCGGTGGCGGATTTCTGAGCGATTTCTTGAGCCGAAGAGATGTCCGCTGGTATTGCTGGATGCCTGCGGCGGCCATGCTCGTCGTCCCCCTGATGGCGGCTTATCAATATCGTATCGCCGTGACGCCGATGCTTTCCCTGCCCGCGGGGATTGTCGGCGCCATCCTCCTCAATTGCTGGATTCCCCCTCAGGCAGCTATCGCACAATCGCTGGTGCAACCTTCGAATCGGGCTTTGGCCGCCGGCTGCATCGTGGTGACAGCAGGATTGGGGGGCGCTGCCGGGCCTTTTGCGACCGGAGTACTTAGCGACGCCCTTGTCGGGCATTTCAGTGGACCGGGCGATGCGTTGGCCTGGTCGCTGGCGATCATGTCCCTGACCAGCCTGCCTGCGGCCGTCCTGTTCCTGCTTGCCGGATCTCGGCTCAAGGCCGACATGGCGGCCTTTCAGAGCGGTCAGGAACGCGCTGTCGGGCCAGTAAATGATTAGACAGTCATTTTTTTCTACGCTATCCTCTGCTGTACAGGCGGGGTTTTGCCGGACTTGCCGCCATGGCCGATCCTGGCGAATTTCACCGGATGCACTTCGTTGAGGAACGCACGCGCATATGTCTGACCATCCCGTAACGCCGCTGGATGCCGTGATGTCACCTGCTCGGATCATGGCCCTTATGGGCGAAGTTGAAACTGCCGCCCTCATGGAGGCTGCGGGCGCTGTTGCGCTTGATGCGTTCGGGCCGATCGTCACCTATTCTCCCAAGGTCTTCATTCCGCTGACCCGCCTGTGCCGGGATGTCTGCCATTATTGCACCTTCGCCACGACGCCGAGGCGTATGGACAGTCCCTATCTCGAAATGGACGAGGTCTTGTCGATCGCGCGGGCGGGTGCCCGGCAGGGATGTCGCGAAGCCCTTTTCACATTGGGGGATCGCCCGGAGGATCGCTATGGCGCGGCCCGCTCATGGCTGACGGACCATGGCTATGACAGTACGCTGGCCTATGTGGCTGCGGCGGCCAGGGCGGTGTTCGAGGAGACGGGGCTGCTGCCGCACCTCAATCCGGGCATATTGTCGCCGGACGATTATGCGATGCTGCGCCCGCACGCGGCATCCATGGGATTGATGCTGGAAAGCAGTTCGGAGCGGCTGTGTGAGAAGGGCGGCCCGCATTTCGGGTCTCCCGACAAGAGGCCTGCTGTGCGACTGGCATCGATCGCGGCTGCCGGCGAAGCAAAAGTGCCTTTTACCAGCGGCATATTGATAGGCATCGGCGAAACGCGGTTCGAGCGGGTTGAGGCACTGTGCGCGTTGCGCGACCTTCATCTGCGCCATGACCATATCCAGGAGGTTATCGTCCAGAACTTCCGGGCCAAGCCGGGAACGCTGATGGCTGGCCATGCCGATGCGCCACTCGAAGAACTGCTTTGGAGCATTGCGGTCGCCCGCCTCATTCTGCCACGGGATGTCAGCATACAGGTGCCCCCCAATCTGCAACCCGATGCGCTGGAATCCCTGATCGCGGCAGGCATGAATGATTGGGGCGGCGTGTCGCCCGTGACCGCCGACCATGTCAATCCTGAAGCGCCATGGCCGCATCTGGCGACACTTGACGAGGCATCCGCCCGAGCGGGTCGGATATTGCGGCAGCGCCTTGCTATCGGGCCGCGCCATGCATCAGAACCAGGCAAATGGCTCGATCCGCGCCTTGCCCCTTCGGTTCGCCGGCAGGTGGACGGGCAAGGGCTGGTTCGCGCGGATGACTGGCATGCCGGATCCGGTCTCGCCGCGCCCGATCTGATCCTGGGGCAGCAGACTTCGCCGCGAATCTCCCGCATATTGGCGGGACTGGCCGGTGGGCAGGAACCGAGGCGGGAGGCTATCGCCACGTTGTTCACGGCCGATGGCGGCGATTTTTCCGCGGTCGTGCAAATGGCGGACAGGATACGGCAGGAGGCTGTCGGCAGCACGGTCACTCATGTCGTCAATCGCAACATCAACTATACCAATATATGCCTCTACAAATGCGGTTTCTGCGCCTTTTCCAAGGGCAGCACCAAGGCGCTGCGCGGACCGGCTTACCGGCTGGACCTGCCTGAAATCAGCCGCCGCGCGGTCGAGGCCGTCGAGCGCGGCGCGACGGAGGTCTGCCTGCAGGGCGGAATTCATCCCGACTATGACGGCGAAACCTATCTGGCGATCGTCGATGCCGTCAGGACCGCCGCGCCGTCGCTTCATATTCATGCCTTTTCAGCGCTGGAGGTTCATCACGGCGCGACGACGCTGGGTCTGCCGATCGAAGATTATCTGGCTCGGCTGAAGGCGGCGGGACTTTCGACCCTGCCGGGTACGGCGGCCGAAATTCTCGATCCGGATGTGCGGGCGATCATCGCGCCGGACAAGGTCACGGCCGATCAATGGATACAGATCATGCGTGCGGCGCATGGCGTGGGGCTACGCAGCACGGCGACCATCATGTTCGGTCATGTCGATAATTACACGCATTGGACGAGCCACTTGTTGCAGGTCCGGGCGTTGCAGCGGGAAACCGGCGGTTTTACCGAGTTCGTTCCGTTGCCTTTCGTGCATATGGAGGCACCCTTCTGGCGAAGGGGAGCAAGCCGGTCCGGTCCGACCTATCGCGAAGCCGTGCTGATGCATGCCGTTGCCCGTATCGTCCTGCACCCGCTTATTCCCAATATTCAGGTCAGTTGGGTTAAAATGGGTCCGGACGGCGCGGCTGCCATATTGGATGCAGGAGCGAACGACCTGGGCGGCGTGCTGATGGACGAATCCATTACGCGTGCGGCGGGCGGAGTGCATGGGCAATTGTTCGATCAGCCCGCCATGGCACGTCTTGCCCGCTCCATCGGCCGTCCGCTACGTCAGCGCACCACTCTTTATGATCTATTGCCGGAAGAAGCTGATCCTTCCGCTTCCCGTGAACATCAATTGGAGAGGACATGATTTTGAACAAGGATCAATGCATTGCGATCGTGGGCGGCACCGGCAGCCTGGGGAGCGCGATCGGCAGCCGGCTGGCCAAAGCGGGGCATCGCATCCTGATCGGTTCGCGTTCGGCCGCGAGTGCCGCCGCGGAAGCCGAACGGATCGGACATGGCGCCGAAGGCCTTGGCAATGCAGATGCCGCCGCGAGGGCGGACATCATATTGGTGACCGTGCCTTTCGCCGCGCAGGATGCGACGATGCGGGACATCGCGCCCTTCGTGGATGGAAAGATCGTCGTGGACACCACCGTTCCGCTGGTTCCGCCCCGCGTCATGCGCGTGCAGTTGCCCGAAGAAGGCAGCGCGGCATTGCGGGCGCAGGCGATACTGGGCGAAGGCGTCAGGCTGGTTTCGGCATTTCACAACGTCGCGGCACACAAGCTCGCACAAGATGTCGATGTGGGATGTGATGTACTGGTGTTCGGCGACGACAAGGAATCGCGCGCGGTTGTCGTCGCAATGGCCCATGCGATCGGGCTGCGGGGTCTGCATGCGGGTGCCCTCGCCAATTCCGCTGCGGCCGAGGCGATGACGTCGCTGCTGATCTTCATGAACAAGCATTATCGCGTCGATGGCGCAGGCATCAGGATCACCGGTGATCTGCAAATGGGCGAGGCCGGTTGAACCGAGGCACTATGGGAAAGGAAACGGCATGACCGATCGCATTCAGGAAATGCTCGACAGGAGCGATCTTCTCGAACTGGTGAACCGTTATGCGCGGGGGCTGGACCGCTGTGATGTCGATCAGCTCAAGGCGGTGTTCTTCGACGACGCAACGGTGAACATGATTTCCTTTTCGGGCAGTGCGCACGCCTTCGCCGAAACGACTCCGGCGGCCCTGCGCGTCCATGCGGTGACGACGTCGCATCTGACCTCCAACTGCCTGTTCGAGATCGCAGGCGATCGCGCGACGGGCGAATCCTATCTGATCTCAATCTCCGTGATGAAGGACGGAGACGCAAGCAAGCCGGCAATCCATGTCGGCCGTTATCTCGACCGGTTCGAACGGCGGAACGGCGAATGGAAGATTGCCTGTCGCACCATCATTATCGATCTGGAGGTGGCGGGATCCTTCCCGGCGGGCGTGCATGCCCTCATGCCGAAGAGCGATGAGCAACGGCACCCCGATGACGCCAGCTATTCGCTGCGAAGCTGGCTGACGGAAACGAGGGGGTGATGGCGCATAGTTTCTCAGGACAGACAGCGGTCATCACCGGCGGCGCCAGCGGTATTGGCGCGGCGCTGGCGCGCGCGGCTGCCAGCCGGGGCATGAATATGCTAATCGCCGATGTGGATGAGGCTGGATTGCGTGCCACCGCCGAAAGCTGCCCCTCGGTGGAGGTCCATATGATGCGGGTCGATGTCTCTGATGCTGCCGATGTGGAACGCATGGCCGACCAAGCCTATGCCCGGTTCGGAGTGGTCGATCTTCTGTGCAACAATGCCGGCATCGTTCCGGGAGGGCGCCACCGGGCGGTTTGGGAATATGAAGTTCAGGACTGGCATTGGGCGTTCGATGTCAATGTGCTGGGTATCGTCAACGGCCTACGCAGCTTTGTCCCTCGTATGCTGGAGGCGGACAGACCGGCGCATATCCTGAACACCACATCGGTCTCGGGCTTCATCAGCGGCGCAGGCTCTCCAGTCTATGGCGCCAGCAAGCATGCCGCCGTACGGGTGACAGAGGCGCTTTATGCCTCCCTGCTCGAGAGGGATGCGCCGATCGGTGTCAGCATGTTGTGTCCGGGATTGGTCAATACCCGGATATTCGAGACAGAGCGTGTGCGTCCCGCGCATCTGCGCAGCGCCGCCGCCGATATAGAAGAACCCGAAGCGCTCCGGTCGATTGCCGCTGGCGGTGCTGACCCCGAAACCGTTGCGCGTCAGGCATTTGAAGGGGTTGAAGCGAAACGCTTCTATATCTTCACGTCAGACAATTTCGATGAATCGATCGAAGCACGGACGCAAGCCATTTTGTCGCGAAGCAATCCGCAATTCGACGGCTTCACAGCGATGAGTCGCAGAGATGCCGAAAATCCGGTGAGCCGATATTGACCGATGAAGGGGGGCTCCCCGGCTGGAGTCCCCCCTTCATCGGTCAACCTGCCGTCTGTGGCGAATTGGGGCCGCCGGGATACAAGTCACCGTAAACGCCCAGCGTCATGCCGCCATCGACGGCTATTTCCGCGCCGCACAGATAAGATGCCTTGTCGGAAGCAAGGAACAGTGTCGTCTGTGCGATTTCGTCGGGGCGGCCGATGCGCTGGATCGGCTGTCCCTTGAAATATTGGTTCATGTCGTCTTCGCCGGCGCCGTCGGGATTGGCGAAGGGCGTGTTCACCCCGCCGGGGAAGATCGCGTTGACGCGCACGCCCTGCCAGCCCAATTCCATGGCGGCGGTTTTGCTCATGCCCCGTAATGCCCATTTGCTGGTCAGATAGGCGCCCGTTCCGTGCATCCCCCACAGCGCGGCGGTGGAACAGACATTGATGATGGAGCCGCGTTTCCGATCGATCATGACGGGCGAAACGGTCTTCATGCCCAGCCAGGCGCCCAGCACATTGACTTCCAGCAGACGAGAAAACTCTGCTTTCTTTACATCGTTGAGGGCAGATACCAGCAGGATCGCCGCATTGTTCACCAATATGTCGATGTGGCCCCACCGCTCGGTCGTGGCCGTCACCAGATTTTGCCAGTTGGATTCGTCCGTCACGTCCAGATGGACGAACTGTGCGGCATCGCCCAGTTCGGATGCCAGCGCATGGCCTTCCTCATCACGAACATCCGCGATGACGACGCGTGCGCCATTCTCCACGAACAGCCGGGCGGTAGCGGCGCCCTGGCCCCTGGCGCCGCCGGTGACGATGGCGACCCGTCCTTCCAGATCGGCGCTCATGCCATTTCCTCCATCCGCTTTTGCGAGGCGCGGCTCGTCAGGCCGACGGGCGGATCCACCAGCCGGGCGACCGACTGGTGGAAATGCTGCAATGCGGCCTCGTTGCGGCCCAGGCGGTAGATTCTGCCGTGCCCATTTTCTGCCGCATGCTGGATGCCGTAATCCAGCACATAATCCTCTTCCTGGGTGATGCGCTTGTAGCTCGCCTCCCAGGATTTCGCCTCCGCGATCGTCTCGGACGTCGGGACGTTGCGGGACAGCAAGGTCTGGACGGCCGTGCTTTCGTCGGGCCGCAGACCGGGATAGAGCCGGGTAATGAGCGGCCAGTCGCCCCAGCAGGTCGAAATCATGGTGTTGGGAAACATGTAATAGACGGTGGCGAACGCCGCTGGCGGATTCCATTCCTCTTCGGGCAATGCGCGCTGGCGATGGATTTCAACATCGGGCAACAGGATGCGCGAATGCATGCCCCACATGTCCGTCACGTTGATGTCGCCCATGAAAGTGGGCAGGCTTTCGTTGTGAACGCTCGCGAAATGGTAGTTTTCGATGAAGCCGTCCTTGCAGAATTTCCAGTTTGGCCCCTTGAAATCATGGCTCCACACATGATGCATATGGGCAAGGCCGACCTGTTCCAGTTCCGCGCCATAATCGCCCAGGAAATCGTCCAGGTCGAAGGGCGCGTCCGGGTCCAGCACGCCGAAGATCAGGCCATGGCGTTCCTCGACCCGGATAGGGGTCAGACCCATTTCGCCCTTGGCGCATTCGCCAAACAGCCGTTCGGACGTCACGCCGACCAGCTTGCCTTCCGTCGTGTAGGTCCAGCTATGGTAAGGACAGGAAAAGCGCGGAGCCTTGCCCCGGCCGGAAACGACCGGCGCGCCGCGATGGGAGCAGGCATTATAGAAGGCGTGGGGTTGCCCCTTGCCGTCGCGGGTCACGACGATGCGGAAGCCGGGCACATTGTCCAGCGCGACATAGCTGTTGGGTTCGGCTATCTCGCAGCTTAAAGCCAGGACGATGGGACTTTTGTGGAACAGCCGGTCGACCTCCCGCTTCCAATATTCCTCGTCCAGATAATAAGCGGAGGGCAATTCCATGATCGAATCGGCCATGGTGCAGGTCTTGGCTTCGACATTGCCGATCAGGCGCTTCATTGCCTCGATCATGACGGAACGGTCGGGTGACATCCTATTCTCCCAGGCTGTGGGGCGCGCTGATCGGGCGCCTTGCTGTTATGTCCATTATGCGCGACGGCGCATAAACTTCAACACAAATGATTATCCAGTCATATTTTTGAAATGCCTTAGCCGTCGCCCGCCCCGATAATGTCTGCGGCCAGCCAGCCCAGAGCCATGGCTGGCGCGTTCATATTGCCTGACGGGAGGCTTGGCGTCGCCGGGCAGTCCGTTACGCGCAGATGGTCGACGCCGCGCTTGCCGATGCTTTTGGATACTGGCTGCGAAGCGGTCGTTGCCGCTGCGATATAATCATATCACAGCCTGATCGAAATGCTCCCCCTTCAGCATGAGTCGTAAGCCCGGCCCGCTCATTTTGTGCATCGGAAAAATGGATATCAATAATGACGTTCAATTCATAATTTTCTATCCATGTTGCGGATATGCATCTTGAAACCCTCGCTTTCATATTGTGTTACGGCTTTAGGAAATTTAATAATATGTTGATATATATAGATATTTATAAATAGACAGGATTTCGGCCTCATTTTTCGATGGTGAATGGCCCAGGCGAATTGTTGAATTTTGATGACTGAGTAATCATTTTTGTTGTTCTTTTTCGATCGGGGGGTTATGGTTGCGACATAACGAAGGGGCGTTGGCGGCGGATCGCTCGCACGGCCGCTTGAGGGAGCAGGATCATGTTATTTCTGGAAGACAATCGGACTGTCCATGCATCGTCGGTGAAATGGGGAGCCGCGCTGGCGACGGTTCTGGCTGTTGCGGTGCTGGCGCCCGGTCAGGCCTTGGCCCAGACGGAGAAGCAAACGGCGGTCGAGGGTGGGCTCCAGGATATCGTCGTGACCGCGCGCAAGCGCGTTGAAACGACCCAGGATGCGCCGGTCGCGATCAATGCGTTCAGCGCAGAGCAGATCGATCGCGCTGACCTGACCAGTCTGGAAAAGGTGGCGGCTTCGACGCCCAACTTTTCCGTGGGGCGCGCATCCAACGGTTCGGGCGCGCAGCTCAACATGCGCGGCATCGGTTCGTCCTCGACCTCGATTGGTATCGAGCAGTCCATCGCGGTGGTCGTGGACGGCGTTTATTACGGGCAGGGCCGCATCATCAATGAAGGCTTTTTCGACCTGGCCAGGGTAGAAGTGCTGAAAGGGCCGCAAGCGCTCTTTTTCGGGAAGAACGCCACGGCTGGCGTGGTGTCGATCACCACGGCGAAGCCCACCTCCAGTTTCGAGGCCATGGCAAGGGCTTCCTACGAATTTGCGGGTCAGAATCTGTTGGGTGAAGGCTATGTGTCCGGTCCGCTCACCGACACGCTGGGTTATCGCGTGGCTTTGCGGGCGTCCAAAATTTATGGGGGCTATTTCGAAAACCGCGCAGGCTCGATCAATTATGTGACGACCGATGCGGGCGCTGCCGGTTTTCCGACCTCCGTTCATACCGCGGCACCAGCTGTTCGGGATGCGCCGGGCGGCAACGAAATTCTCGGCCGCGCCACGTTGCAATGGGATCCATCGGATCGTCTGACCGCGACGCTCACCGGCAGCACGACGATCAGCAAGATCGGCAATTCATCCTATAATTATGTTGCCTATGCCTGTCCCGGCGGCGTCAGTTCGCTTTTCGCGCCCGGCCAGACGCCACCGGCCTGTGAGCGCGACTTTGTGAACTATCACAATAATCTGCCCGCAGACATCGCCAAGGTATTTCCTTTTGCCGAATCGGATGGCGGTCTGGACAATCGCTACCGCTCTTATTCTCTGACCGGCAATATCGAATATCGGTTGGAAGATGTAACGCTTACATCGGTCACCAACTATAATTACAACCGGACCCGGTATAGCTGCGATTGCGATTTTCAGTCAGCGGATCTCACTGGAACCTGGACCACGGAAAAAAATAACTGGAAGGCATTTTCACAGGAATTGCGCGTCCTCACCAGCTTCGATTCGCCGGTCAACCTGATGGTCGGCGGCCTTTACCAGAGCACGCGCCGCAATTTCGATCAGACCATTGCCTTTGCGGGCGCCGAAAACTCGGCGGCCAGCACGGCTAACCGTTTCGTCGCCATGTCGAAAAATTCCCATACGAAGGGGGAGACGGTTGCGCTGTTCGGGCAGGTGATCTGGTCTGTCCTGCCGAGCGTGGAAGCCAGCGCAGGCGTGCGTTACTCGCATGAAACGAAGAAAAGCTATTTCGTGCATCCCTATGTCAATCCGTTCTTCGCCGGGCTCTGGCTGCCCAATGTCCGGATCGACGCCGACCAGACGTTCAACGACTGGTCGCCGGAAGCGACCGTGCGGTGGAAACCCAGTGACGATGTCACCATCTACGGTGCCTACAAGACCGCATATAAATCCGGCGGCTTTTCCAACAGTGCGATCCTGGGCGCGCAGACGACGGTCAACGATCTCGCTTTCAATCCCGAAAAGGCGGCAGGGTTCGAAGGCGGCATCAAAACGAAGCTGTTTGACAATCAATTGCGCTTCGACGTCGGGCTATTCCGGTACACATACAAGAATTTGCAGGTCGATTTCTTCAACTCGCCGACCTTCGCCTTCATCACGCTCAATGCCGGCTCCGTGATCACCAAGGGTGTCGAACTGGACCTGGAATATGCGCCCCGCGCGTTGCCCGGTCTCAATCTGCGCGGTAGCCTCTATTACGACAAGGCGCGCTACCGCAATTTCCTGGCGCCCTGTTATGCAGGACAAACGCCGGCGCAAGGCTGTACGCTTATCGGCAATGGCGGCTCGCCCTTCCAGGATCTGTCGGGCAAGCCAACCTCGGTCGCGCCGAAATGGACCGGCGTCATCGGCGCATCCTACGACACGTCGCTGGGCAATGGCATGAAGCTGGGATTGTCGGCAGAGGGGCGCTATTCCAGCAGCTACCTGGCGTCGGCCTTCGCCAATGCGTTGTCGCGGCAGCCCAGATACATGACGCTGGACGCGTCCGCCCGGATCGGAACCGCCGATGATCGTCTGGAACTCGCCCTGATCGGCAAGAACCTGACCAACCGTTTCTACGTGACGGGTGCGTTCGACGCACCCGCAACGGGCAGCGGAACGGGCACGGCAGCGGGCGTTCCCGCGGACCAACTGGGTTTCGTGAACATGCCGCGCACCGTTACCTTGCAGTTGACTTTCCGTTATTGATCGAACGGCATGAATGTGTTGGGCAGGAGTCGATGATGAAATTGGAACAATCCACCAAGGTCCACCATATGAAGCGCCTGATCGACATGGTCGATCGCGGTTCCTGCACCATGGCGGAAGCTCCTCTGGAATTGCCGGCTTCGCTCTATCTCGATCCCGAATATTGGGAGAGGGAGGTTAAGGAACTGTTCCATCGCCGTCCGATCGTCCTGGCGCTGAGTTGTGAATTGCCCCAGCCCAATAGCTATGTCAGCCTCGACAATGTGCCGGGCTTCCGGATTCTTGCGACGCGCGATGGGGATGGCGTAGCCCATGCCTTTTTCAACGCCTGCCGCCATCGAGGGGCTCCAGTGGCGTCGGGACGGGGCAAGGGCGCCCGCTTTTCCTGTCCCTATCATGGCTGGACCTATTCGGCGAAGGGCGATCTCGTCGGGCTGACCGCCGAAAAGCTGTTCGGTCCCTGTTCCAAGGAGAATATGGGCCTGACCGAAATCCGCGTCCAGGAACGGCACGGCCTCATCTTTGGCGTGCTGGACCCGGACGCGCCCTTCGACCTGGACGATTTCCTGGGCGATTATGGTGCGGAACTGGAGCAGATCGGGCTTGCCGACATGAGCTTCATGTGGAGTCACAGTTTCGCGGGGCCGAACTGGAAGTTCTGCAAAGACGGCTTCATCGAGAATTATCACTTTGCTTCGGTGCATGGGAAAAGCCTGCCGACCTTGATCGGCAATGCGAACGTCACGGATATATGGGACATCCATTCCCGCATGCTGCTGCCCGACAAGGCGATCCATCAGGAACGTCAGCGTCCGGAAGAAGAATGGGACGTTGCCGCCGCCTTCGCCACTGTCTATTATATGTTCCCCAACACCATGATTGCCAGTTGCTGGGGGGACTGGCCGCTGGTGACGCGGCTATATCCCGGTCTGCAGCCTGATCAGACCACATGCGTCCAGACTCTGTTGACGCGCCGCGAACCGACTGAGGAAGTGTTGGCCGAGGCCAAAGGTTTCGAGGCGACGTACAAGCAGATCACGCAGAATGAGGATTTCGTGCTGGATTATGCGATCCAGCATGCATCCGAGAATAATGGCGGAAAATCATTCCTGCTGGGGCGCAATGAATATGCCCTGCAGCATTTCCATCAGTCCATCGCCCGCTTCGTCGACCCGCCGGCGCGAAAATAATCGCGGCAGACGTGGCGCCGTCCAGACTATTGGTCCACCGGCCAAAAACGATAGACCGGATCGATCCGTCCGAACGCGCCATATTCGCATCCGTCTTGACGGGGCGGGGGAGGACTGGCGGGGCGAACGCTCCGCCAGTCCTCGACAAAGACGCGTTCGCTGATCTTCCATAAGCCGTCGCGCCGCTCGAAGCGATCGACATAACGTCCCGCCACCATCGATTCCTGTGGCGCCGTCGCATCCCGGCTCCGGTTGAAGGCGACCACATAGCATTCGCCCACGGCATGGTCGCCGTCGATCTCGAACCATTCATTGGCGACGGAGTGAAAGCACATTTCCAGGCCCGCCTGGACGATGGCGGGAACTTCCCTGGCGAAATTCTGCGCGGGACCATTGTAGACTCCGGCGATGATAACCGCGTCGCAGTGAAATATCGATGCGAGCATTTCGCTGTCGCCCCGGTCGATCGCGCGGCAATAGGTCACTACGAGCCTGTGCAGCGCATCCCGGGCGATGAGCGTTTCGACATCCTTGGGAGAGATGGTTTCGGACATGGTCTTTCCTTGCTCCGGTGATAGGGCGGCTCTCGCATGACCGAGAGCATGCAACAGGGCGGCCGGATCCTGCCCGCCGGTTCCGCCCCGCGGCGCGAACAGGGCGGCGCCGGCAATGGCAAGGTCGGGCGTGGGGATGTCCAGGCCTGTGAACCAGTCTTCGACATGGCGTCGCTGCTTCAGGCGCCAGCCGTCGGCGCCGCACTCATGCCGGTCGAGATAGCGTCCGCCGCGCAGCACGTCCTTCCCACCCGACATCGTATAGCTTTCCGAGAAAGCCAGCGGTCCACGGATCACAGTCCAGATATTGCTGATCCGGGTGAAGCCATCGGCAGGTCCAGCAAGGGGAGTGTCGCCCTGCCTGTCCTGCGTCCGCGCCCTGGCCAGAATGTCTTGTTTGATTGCATCGACGGCGACCAACTCGGCGAGCATATTCATATGATCAGGATCCTGATGCAAGGAAGGAAACCGGCGCCGGAGCCTGCTCGACAATCAGATCGAGGCGGGTGATCCGGACGCCCTCATCCTGCCGCCGCGCGGTGAAGGCGAAGCGGCCCCACGCCAGGACCAGATTGCCCGGATCGCCCAGCAATGACAGGAAATAACATTCTCCCGAAACGTCGTTACCGTCGCACTGTCGGATCGTGACATTGGTGGTGAAATGCTTCCTGTGGGTGGCCGGTTGCGCTGTCGCGGTCCGGAAAAAGTCCAGGACCGCATCGATGCCCTCGATGCTGTCGCCACCGGGAAGGCCAAGGACGACGTCCGCGCTGAAAATACGGGCGAGAAGCGCGAAATCGCCAGTGTCGAGGGCAAGGCAGTAATCATGGATGGCATTCCGCGCCTTTTCGGCTGTTTGCAGTTCGTCAAGGCGGCGCAGCAGTGCTTCGGTCACGATCGTTTCTCCTGTCAGCGGGCGGTATAGCCGCCATCGGCCACCAGTTCGGCCCCTGTGATGAAGCTCGCATCGGACGAGGCGAGAAACAGGACGGCTGCCGCGATCTCGTCCGAGCGGCCAAGTCGCCCCATGGGCGCGGCAAGCGCCAATTGCTCCTTCAACTGGGCTGCATCCGCGCCCTTGCCCTGCGCCACGGCCCGTTCCATGCCCTTTTCCATCAGCGAGGTGTCGATGAAGCCGGGATGTACGGAATTGACCCGGATGGGCCAGGTCTTTTCTGCGAATTGCAGCGCGACGCTCTTGGTGAACAGCCGCACGGCGCCCTTGCTGGCGTTGTAACAGGCGGTTTCGCCATTACCGACCAGGCCGAACATCGACGATATGTTTATGACGCTGGCGCCGCCTTCGATGCTGGCGCCACCCTGCCGCAACAGATCGGTAAAGGCCTTCACGCCAAGAAAGACGCCTTCGACATTGATACGCATCAGACGTCGCCATTCTTCCAGCGCGGTATCCTGGACCTCGGACACCAGGTCGATGCCTGCATTGTTGACGAGAATGTCGAGACGACCGAAATCCCGTTGGATAGCATCGCGGGTGCTTCGCCAATCCTCTTCCATCGCGACATCCAGCCGGTTATAAGCAATGCCCGAGGGCAGGGTCAGCGCCAGGTCGCTGTCGGCAGCGTCCAGGTCGGTCGCGAGCACATAGGCGCCTTCCGCTGCCAGCCGTTCACAAACCGCGCGTCCGATCCCTCGCAGGGCACCCGTCACCAGCGCGATGCGGCCCAGGAAACGTCCTTCGCAAATCATCCGCCTCTCCGTTCAATCGATCCGCATGATACTATTCATTGACTAATGATCCATAAATCATATTATTCATGGTGCGCAAGGGCAATAAGAGTCGGCGGGAGAGGCATGTGTTGAATCGGCAATGGCGTTTGCGAATGGCTCCCGCGCAGGGTCTGTCCCCCGAAAATTTCGTCATGTCGACGGAGGAGTTGTCAGACGAACGACCGGCGCCGGGGAAACTGCTGATTAGGAACAGGCTGTTCCTGTGCACCCCGGCGCAGCGCGGCTGGATGAATGCGAAGCGCTCTGCGCATAGTCCGGCCATCATGCCGGGTGACCCCATCATCGCCTTCGCTGGGGGCACGATCATGCGATCGGCGCATCCTGCCTTTCCCGCAGGTGCGGATGTGCGTTATTTCGGCCATTGGTCGGACTATCAGATCGTCGATCCGTCGGTGACCGAGGTTGAACTCATCGAACCGGGCCTTTCCCTGTTCGAGGGCGTAGCCGTCTATACCCTTAATATGATCACGGCTTATGCGGGCCTTGTTTTCGTTGGCCAACCGATGGCGGGCGAAACATTGGTCGTGTCCGGCGCGGCCGGATCGACGGGCTCCGCAGCGCTTCAGATCGGCCATATTCTTGGCCTGCGGACGATTGGTATTGCCGGTGGAGCGGACAAATGTGCCATGTTGCGCGACGAATATGGGGCCGATGCGGTGATCGATTACAAGACTGAGGATGTCGCGGTCCGCCTCGGCGAACTTTGCCCTGATGGCATCAATATTTTCTACGACAATGTCGGCGGCGCGATGTTGCAGGCGGCAGTCGACAATATCGCTCGGCACGGCCGCATCATCCTATGTGGACAGATTGCCGGTTACGACGCCGGAAATCCTGCACCCGGCCCTCGCGATATGATGCAACTCGTTTATGGCAGCGTGCGGATGCAGGGCTTCATATCGACGGACTACCGCGACCGCTACGAAGAAATCCGGGAACATTTGCGTCAATGGGTCGAGAAGGGCGAATTGCGACATAGAGAGGATGTGCGTCAGGGTTTCGAGCAGCTGCCGGAAATCTACGAATCGCTGTTTTCGGGCAGTAACAGGGGCACGTTGGTTGCCGTGACCGATCCCTCTCTTGCGCTTAACAACCAATTTTCAGAGAAGAAAGTCTTTGAATAAACAGGCCGATCACCAGCATCGCACTGCCCATTAAAAAGGCAAGGCTGAGCCAGGCGACGTGGATCATTTGCTGCGGTTGTACCGTCAGCGACGCGGCGAAAGGGCCGAAGGATACACCGAACAACTGTGCGCTGCCTGCAAAGAGCGCGCTACGGCGGCTGGGGTCGATCGCGAGCAGAAAGGGAATGTGGAAGGGCGGACAGAATATCCAGGCGAAGGCGAAGATGGCAGTGCCCAGATACCAGCCCATAAGGGTGCCGCTGATCGCCAGCAGAAGCCCTGCAATACTGGCAGCGGCGCTGGCGCAGAATGCCGTCGCAGCGCTGATTCTTCCTGCCGTGGCGCATGCCGCCAGACCCCCTGCGATCTGGACCGCCAGCGACAGACTCATCGCCTGGGCGATGTGATGCCTTGCGATTCCAGTTTCCTCGCCAACAGGGAGCAGATAGGCCCAGAAACCAATAATCGCTGCCATATAGAGGAAAATTGCCGCAAGACCGGGAAGACCGGACAGGGTGGGCCTTGGCCCTGCGTCGGATCCGGACCCATGTAGAGGCGGATAAGAGGGCGGGATGAAGGGAGGAATGGTGAGCAGTATTAGGCCAAAGGCCGCCACCATTCCGTAGCTTACCACGCTGCCGAAATATGGGGCAATGAAATTGGATATTGTCGCAGAGAGCAAAAAGGCGCTCGTCGATTGCGCCGTGACATAGATCGCGAAAAGGCGCGCGGGATCTTGGACACGCGCGAACATGCCAAGGATCAGCCAGAGCAGGATGCCGCAGGAAATGCCGCTCAGCGCTCTTAGCGTTATCAGCCCTTCCGCTCCGGCAAAGGCCGTGCTCATGTTGCAAAGAGCCATGACGAGAAGGGCGACGGTCAGGGGCCACCGCAAATGCTCTGCCGACAGGAAGCGGCTTGCAAGCGTGACGCTGATCGCCATGCCTAATCCTTCGGCGGTTGCCGCCCGGCCGAGTTCAACTGCGTCGATACGCCCTTCGGCAAGCAACGTGCCAAGCAGCACTGGTTGGAGGGCGGGCATGAGTCCGCCCCCGACGGCAATAGCGATGACGGCTGCCTTTTGGCTGGTACCGAAAGGCGTATCGGTTTGGATTTCAATCATTTCCGCCGTCCTTGGTGGACTGGCCTGGGTGCCGCGCCCGCCTGTATGACCAGCCCGGGGGTAAAACCCGCCGGGCTGGTTGCTTCGGTCAGAACCGCCAGCTTACCTGCAATTGCACGGTCCGCGGCATGCCGGCGAAACCGATCTGGTCGCCTGCGATCCCGCCCGGTGTCCCCGTGCCGCTGCCGGTGGACGGTCCATCGACGACGCCGGTCACGTAGAATTGATTGGTCAGATTCTTGCCCATCAGCGCGACTTCCCATCCCTGTGTTGACCGCAGACGCAGGGCGCCGTCGAGCGTTACATATGAATCGATGCGCGAAAGAGCCTGGCCAAAGCCGGAAGGCAGATAGCTGGAACTATAGCGCGCGTCGGCGCTGATACCGAAGGAAAGGTCGCCGCCCAGATCAGTATCATAGGATGCGCCCAATGTTCCGGTCCATTTGGGCGCCATGGAAAGCGAGGCGCCTGCCAGATCCTGCCGCGTGCCGACTTCGGCACCGGCGATCGGGCGATAATTGCCCGTAACGGCGTCAAGGGTCAGATTGCATCCCTGGTTCGGGGTTTGACCGGAATAGCAGGGCGCATTCGGGAAATCGGTATAGCGGGCACGGTTATAATTCCAGGCGCCATGGATATTCAGTCCTGGTAAAGCAGCGGGCGCCAACTCGAATTCCATTTCCACGCCCTTGGTTCGCGCGTCGGCTGACAAGGTGTTGAAGGCGAAAATCGGCGAATTGAAGAAATCGACCTGAAGACCGGAATATTTGTAGCTATAGGCGGTCAGATTAAACCTGAGCTGCCGGTCGAACAATTCCGATTTGAAGCCTGCTTCAAAGCCCCTGGCCTTTTCTTTCCCGAAGGTGATATCAGCCAGATTGTTGGATGACAGCGCGGAATTGAAGCTGCCATTGGAAAAACCGCCCGACTTGTATGCGGTCTTATATGCTCCATAGATCAATATGTCGTTGGTCGGTTTCCAGGTGATGGTTGCTTCCGGTGACCAGTCCTTGAAGACCTGGTTGGCGGTCAGCGTTCCGCCCGGCGCGGTGGAAGGTACGAAAATCCCGGTCAGGGCAGGGCTGACGTCGGGCTGAACGAAGAAGCTGTCCTTTTTCTCATGCGTGTAGCGAACGCCGCCGGCCAGTTCGATCGTAGGGACCACTTTCCATGTCACCTGGCCGAAGGCGGCCAGCGTTTCACCCTTGGTGGTGGAAATCTTGTCGATCGAGACATAGCGAAAAGCGGGGCTTGCCGCCGCATTTTCCAATCCAAGATCGCTGACCTGGTTCAGAAATCGCTTGGTACTCTGATACAGACCGCCGATCATGAGGTTGACCGGACCGTCAAAGCTGGTCAGAGCGCGCAATTCTTCGGAAAAGGCGCGCCAGGTCGAACGCTCAGTGGCCCAGATGGAACCGACATTGGCCTGAAGCTCGCCGGGGATCGTCCACTGGTTGCTGTTCCACTGATAATTTGTGACCGACGTCAGGGTCACATTGTCCAGTGCGTAGTTTAGCGTATTGTTGGCGCCCCAGGATTTGTAGGTGTTGTAGAGTTCGCCGCTATCCTTCGCATAGGGGAAGTTCGCTGCGATGGTCGTCGGCATCTTGTTTTGATGCGTGATATATCTGTCCTGGCACGCATTGGCGGGATTGAGCGTGCTGAATCCCGTCGCGCAACGATAGACGACATAGTTCCAAGAGCCATTGTTCACCCTATTATAATCGCCCATCACTTTGAGCGTATTGGTCAGCGCGTCGGTCGGTGTCCATTTGAGCGTCAATCGGCCCAGCAGCTCCCGTTCCTGGGGCTGGTCGGTGTCGGATGGAATGCTGGCGTGCGGCGTGACGATGCCCGTCGTTGGATCCAGCGTGTTGACGGTCATCGCCGTCGACTGATTCCTGATATATCCGCCGAACATTTTCGATCCGCGCACCGCCAGCCGGATTCCCAGCGTGTCGCCAAGTGGGGTCGATGCCACACCTTCCAGTTGAACCTGTTGCGATCGGAACTCATATCCGGCCCTGGCAAAGAATTCGGCCTTGTCTCCCGGATCGGCCGTCGTGATGGAAATCACGCCGGCGGTCGCGTTCTTGCCGAAGAACAGAGCCTGCGGCCCCTTGAGCACTTCGATCCGCTCAAGATCGAAAAAGCCCTCGTTGATGACGCGACCCTGGCCATAATAGGCTCCATCGACAACGGTCGCAACCGATTGCTCGATGCCAATCGAGGTCGAGGAAGACCCAATGCCGCGCATGGTAAGTTGTGCGCCCGATCCGTTGGATGCGCGGCCGACCGTCAAATTGGGTGTGCGCGCGGCGACTTTCTCGATGCTGGTGAGATCAGCGGAACGGATCATTTCCGCGGACATGGCCGTGACGGCCACAGGGACATCCTGCACACTTTCAGCGCGCTTTCTCGCTGTAACGATGATGTCTTCGAGGCCGCCTCGACTGTTGGCTGCGGTGGAATTATCCTGCGCCGCGACAGGGAGCGGTACCGCAGTGGCAAGACAGGTTCCGGTCAAAAGCGCTAATTTCGTGAAACGCCCCAGATAAGCATCAAGACGGTACATCTTCCCCTCCGCGTGAATTCCGATCGTTGTCGGATGGTTGTTACAGGTCATTCGACCGCGCCAGTGGATATAGCGATTCCTGTAAGGAATTCTACTGATTATTGAGTCATAAATCATTTTTAAAATATGAACCGTTCCATGGCACCGCGTTGGGCTTGCCGATCGTCGGTGCCATGGTTCCCGAAGCCCCGGCGCGCTCTGCCGTTCGACCTGCATCTGGCGGCTTCGTTTCACGCTCTCGAGCTGCTCCCGTGCCGATGAGGGCTATGTCTTCGTACTGCGTCGCCTTGGTTCGCCCTGGTCGCGTCCGTCGCCAGAATATTCGGCGCAACTCGCGGCATATATTAGGGGAGCGCAGGCCTCGTTTCGGGGTTGATCTCATACAGCAGGTTTGCGGTGGAGCGAGCGATGAGGTTCGATGGCCCGATCAGTTCGGGGATGTCCTTTCGTAGTGAAAGAAATCCATTATGACCGCACCTTTTCAAGGCGATCTCCAGCGCTTGACCATTGATGTCGCATCGGGGGCGAGCCCATGATGGCCCGATGCAGGTCATCTCGTGTCCGTTACATAAAGATCTATTGTGAAGCACCGCTATCGTCGCTCATGGCGACGGAAATGCGTCGGTTCATCGCGTGGCTTGCCGCTACAGCTCCAGATGGCAAGATTCCGCTACCCGCACCCACCCGGGCTGCCGTCACTCATCTCTATTGCGTCAGGATTCATCCGTTCGAGGATGGCAATGGCCGTATCGCGTGGGCGTTGGCGGAAAAGGCGCTGTTACAGGTTATCGGGCAACCCAGCCTCATCGCCCTCTCGCATATCATTCAACGGAAGTGTTCGGCCTGTTGCAAGGCGCTCGAAGCCGCAAAATAGGCGGAACGAAATCACCTGCTTTGCGGCAACGGTGATCGACGTCCAAGATCATAGCCTTTGGCTCATCGACTTCCGTCTGGCAAAGACGAAATTTCATGCCGAAGAAGCGATCCGCCCAAAGTTCTGGCTGCGCCAATTACTTCTAGCCGGAGCCTGGCGAAAATATATGACCAAGAGCCGCTTTGGTACGTTCTGGAGCGCCGGGTCGTGTTAGATCCTACGCCCGATCGCGCTTGGCGCGACCAGGCGTAAGATGGGCTTCATGCGTTCGATGCGCCAAGCCAGGCATTCATGCTGGCTACGCTGCAACCGGCGGTCTGGCCGCAATCGACGACAATCTGCTGTCCGCTTATCGCGCCGCAATCGTCCGATGCCAGGAAGTGCATCAGTGCCGCGACCTCTTCCGGCTGGACTATGCGGCCTAAAGCGGAGGCGGTGCTTGTCATCGCAATCTCCGCTTCGGCCGAGTCCTGATTGCGCAGCATCGGTGTGTCGACGCTTGTCGGGCTTATTTCATTCACCCGAATACCCTTGGGTCCAAGTTCCATCGCGGCGCACTTCAGCAATCCACTCGCTGCGAATTTGGCTGCGGTGTAGGCGCCATATCCTGGCAGGCCGATCACGGATGCGAGGGAAGTCGTGGTGATGATCGAGCTGCCTCGCGGCATGTGCCTGCTTGCGTGCTTAATGCCAAAAAAAGGGCCTTTGGCATTGATCTGGAAGTTCCTGTCGAATTCATCCTCACTGGCTTCCTCCAGATCTGCCGAGCAGCCCCAGTAACCGGCGTTGTTGATGAGGACATCGATACGTCCAAACAAATCGGCGGCCTGATCCATGCAGGCTTTGACCTCTCGCTCGATGCCAACATCGGTTCGAATCCATCTAGCGCCGATGGTTTTTGCGAAATCGGAAACGTCGCGCCGGCAGGCTATGACTATGTTGGAGCCCGCTTTGGCAAAACGGTCGGCCGCTGCCCTGCCGATGCCGCTCGATGCGCCTGTAATGACAGTGATTTTACCGTGAAGAGAAAACATTCCGCCCTCCTTGATGCCCGTATGATGATGATCCGAGCTTGCACAAAATAACCGATTAAAATCTGCTATTGCAAGTTTGATATGATTTAGGATAGCCTTGCAATGGAGGAATTGCAATAAAAAGCCTCAAACATACTCGACTTAAGTCGGTTAAAAAGAGAAGGGAGAAACGCAATGGGTGGTCATCGGGTGTGTTCGATCGGAATGGTGGTGACATTGGCAGTCGCCACTCCAGTTTGGGCGCAAGCTCAAGCGCCGCAGGATCAGGCGCCGGTTCAGGGCGAGATCTTCGTCACGGCGCAAAAGCGGGCCCAACGGCTGCAAGATGTCGGGATTTCGGTCTCCGCTCTGGGGCAAAGCGAATTGGCAGCGGTCGGGCGGCAGGATGTTACCGCGATCGCCACCTTGGTGCCGGGTGTGCAGGTCAATCAATTTTCGCCGACCGCGACGGTCTTCAACATTCGCGGTGTGTCGCAAAATGATTTCGCTGATTCGCAGGAGGCTCCGATCGCCTTCTATAATGACGAGGCCTATGTTGGATTGCTCGGCGCGATCAGCGGACAGAATTTCGATTTGGAGCGAGTTGAGGTTCTGCGTGGCCCCCAGGGAACCCTCTTTGGCCGGAATGCTACCGGCGGCCTCATTCAGGTCGTGACCGCAAAGCCCACATCGCATCTCGACGGTTTCCTGACGCTGACCGGCGGTAGCGATAGCCAGTTTGCAACAGAAGGAGCAATCAGCGGTCCGATAAGCGACACGGTGCGCGGGCGCATCGCCTTCACCACCGACCGTCGCAACGGTTATGTCAAGAATGCGCTTGGCCGCGACCTTGGCGGAACGCGTTTCTACGCTGGACGCGCGCAACTTGCCGCCGATGTTGGAGGCGGTACGCTGCTGGTGAAGGCGCAGATACTTCGCAACGATCATGACAGTGGGGCGGGTGCCTATACCGCCGCCGTTTCTGCGGTCAATGCAGATGGGCTGGGACGGTTCGTCGGTCCGAATGAGGATGTCTATGGCACTTGCGCGGGATGCAATTCTTTCGGCTACCGCCCTCCGGCCAGTCCTCGCCGCGTCGAGGAGGACCATCGGTCCGACTTCGACCGTACCTATTGGACCGGCAGTGCGCGATACGAGCATGACCTGGGCGCTGTCACCCTGACGTCGATCACTGATTATCAGTCGTTGCGCAAAGGCTATACTGAAGATAGCGATGTCTCTCCGGTCAATTTCTTCACCTATCTCGCAAGGCAGAAGGCGCACCAGGTCTCGCAGGAACTGAGGCTCTCTGGGACCGGTAGCCGGATCACATGGGTGGCCGGATTATATGGAATAGAGATCAAGTCGACGACCGCCTATCGGATCGAATTGCCCAGTTTCGGGGTGGAAACCAACTTCGGCGGCGTGTTGAAGACAAAATCCGTCGCGGCATTTGGTCAGCTCGAATATAAGGTCAATCCTTTCCTTAGCGTCATCGGCGGTTTCAGATATTCCTATGATGACAAGAAGTATGACTTTTTCCAGGTCGAGACCGGTTCCCTCCCGCTTCTGTTCAATAAGGCCAACTACCCGGATCTGGCGCATAGGAATTTCGACAATTATTCCGGCAAGGTCGAGATCGACATAAAGCCGACAGACGACGTTCTGCTCTATGCCAGCGTCAATCGGGGCACCAAGGCTGGCGGTTTCGGCACGCCTGCCTTCCAGCCGATCGATCCTTCTTCGATCCCATTCGATGAGGAAGTCCTGACCAATTTCGAAGGTGGCGCGAAACTGACGTTGCTCGACAGGAAGGCGCATCTGAATGCTGCGGCCTTCCATTATCGTTATCGCGGTTACCAGGCTTTCACGCTCGTCGGACTGACGCAGGCTATCGTCAACAATAATGCCCGGGTGAACGGCTTTGAGGTCGACGCGGACATACGCCCGGTACAGGGTCTCTATCTGCAAGCATTTCTGACCTATCTTGACGCCAAGGTGTTCGACATCACCTTGCCAAGCGGTCGCATCGCAGATCGCCGCATGCCGCAGGCCCCACGCCTGAGCTTCGGTGGAACGATGCGCTACGAAGCGGAGATAGGCTCTGGTACGCTGACGCTGCAAACGGATTGGAAGCGAAATGGCACCAGCTATTTCACGGCCTTCAATGCGCCGGTCGATCGAGAACCCGCTTATTGGGTCGGCAATGGGCGCGTGAGCTACCGGTTCAATGACAGTGGGTTCGAGATCGCGGCCTTCGTCAACAACATCACTGACAAGACATACCGCATCTACAATCTCGATGTCACCAATCCGGTCGGGATCACGCAGCAGACCTTTGCCCGGCCGCGCTGGGTTGGTGCCAGCCTCACCTATCGCATCCAATAATTCACGACCCGGTCGACTCCTGCTCTGGCGGAGCAGGAGCCTGGCTCAAGAGAGGATTTTGACATGTCTACCGAAGCTCTTACCGACGAAGCGCTGCGCGCGCGCGCCATGCGCGTCGTGCCCAACGGCGTCTACGGACATTTATCGAACGGGTTGATGCCGCATGGCACGCCTCAATTCTTCGTTAGGGGAAAGGGCGCGCGGCTGTGGGACGTCGCGGGGCGCGAATATCTTGATTTCGCCTGCGCCTATGGCCCGAACCTGCTCGGCTATAATGATCCCCGAATCGAGGAGGCGGCACAACGGCAACGCGCATTGGGCGACACGCTGACCGGGCCGGCGCCGGTCTTCGTCGAACTGGCCGAGAGGCTCGTCGCGCAGGTGAATCACGCCGATTGGGCGATGTTCGCAAAGAACGGAACCGACGCGACGACGATGGCGATGACGATCGCCCGGGCCCAGACCGGACACCGCAAGGTTCTGGTCGCGACTGGCGCCTATCATGGCGCTGCGCCCTGGTGCTCGCCCTTTCCCGCAGGCACCGTGCCCGAGGATCGCGCGCACCTTATCTACTACACCTACAATGATGCCGAGAGTCTTGAGACAGCGGTGAAGGCGGCAGGCGAGGATCTCGCCGCGATCTTCGCATCGCCGCACAAACATGACGTCTTCGCGGACCAGCAGCCGCTCGACCGCGAATATGCAGAACGATGCCGGGCGCTGTGCGACAAGACGGGCGCCATATTGATCGTCGATGACGTGCGCGCCGGTTTTCGCATCGCCCGGGATTGCAGTTGGGAGGTTGTCGGCGTGCGCCCCGATCTGAGCTGCTGGAGCAAGGCGATCGCGAATGGCTATCCGTTGGCGGCGCTGCTCGGCTCGGATCGCGTGCGAGAAGGTGCCGCCAAGGTCTATGTTACCGGTTCCTTCTGGTTCCAGGCGGTGCCCATGGCGGCGGCGCTGGCGACTTTGGAGGTGATCCAGACAACCTCCTATCTGGAAGATATGGTCAAGCTCGGCACTGCATTGCGCGCCGGTATCGATGCGCAAGCGCATGCGCACGGCTTCTCGATACGGCAAACGGGGCCGGTGCAGATGCCGATCCTGCTGTTCGATGACGATCCGGATATGCGTCTGGGCGCGGCCTTTGCCGGCGGCATGATCGCGCGCGGGATTTACTTCCACCCCTGGCATAACATGTTTCTTTGCGCGGCTATGACGGACGATGACATGGCCCAGGTCATTGATGCTGCTGGCGAGACGTTCGCTGCCATGGACAGCGAGCGCGCAAAAATCCAGCCACACCCGGGAATCGCCGGTTTCATGGCTGGCTTTGCGGCGGGATGAGCGCGCATTCTCGTCAAAGATCGGCCCCACTGAAGGGTGTTGAACGGCGAGCTGTGCAGGCGCGGGGGCTGGTACGACGCCAGCTCTTGCTGGACGCGGCAAGGCGTCTCTTGAGGCGAGTGGATCTTAGCGACGTTAACGTCGCAGATATAGCCGCTGAGGCGAGAATGGCGAAAAGCAGCGCCTATCATTTCTACGCGGATGCGCATGCGTTGTTCGCTGAACTCGCCGTCCAGATGGACGGCGAGTTGCTCGCTGCCATGGATCAGCCGGTCCCGCGCCAGGAATATTGGAAAGATATTTTCGACGTCATGTTCGAACGGGGCATTGATGCGCTTGAGGCAGACCTGGCTATGACGAAGCTGCTGCTCGGCCCGCAGACGTCCTTCGAAATCAAGCGCAGCGACAGAATGCACGACCATGTTCTGGCGCGGGCAATCATTGCAGAGATTCAGAAGCAATTTCTGCTTCCTGAGCTATCGGCATTGGACACCCTATTCTATCGCGCCATCGAAATTCTCGACTTGCTGCTGAGCCTTTCTGTCCAGGAAGAAGGAGCCATCACCGTCGAGGCGCGTTGGGAAGCTCATCGTGCAGCTCACGCCTATCTGGCAATGTATATCCCGCAGATATTGCAAAGAGTCAGTGCGTTACAACTTGACCAAACTGACGAGGTGCCTACGAAACTATAACATAGGGTCTGGCCGATAGGGTTTCTGCCGCCTCGTCCCGCCGGTTGCCTGGCGGTCATGCGGCTTGATCGGCATTTTCAGTAATTTTTCATCGTTTGTCGAACAAGCATGTGCTTTGTACATCCTTGTTCGACAAACCTGAAATCATCAGGAAATAGAGCGGTTTGCGGTCTGATGATATCAGGGCATCCGCTCTATTTATTTTATTTTCCCGATCTCTTGGAAATCACTCTAGAGCAGAATCTGACCCGATTGCATCGGATCGGCTTCTCTAGAGCGCGCTGCGCTAAATCAGACGCAGGGCGCGCGCTCTAATTCCTTGTTGTCGCATCGTTTTAAGCGGAAAATCGGTTCCCACTTTTCCGCACGATGCTCTAGGCCTTTGTTTTGGCGCGTTTTCCGATTCAGCAGATGATTCTATCTGCTTAGAAAACGCTCTAGGCGGTCGCTGCAAGTTTACGCGAAGTGATGGTTTGCAGATTGGTATACTCCGCCAAGCCGTGCAGAGAATTCTCGACGCCAAGCCCTGACTGCTTGTGTCCGCCAAAAGCAATGTGGGGCGCGAAGACATGGATTTCATTGATCCATACCGTGCCCGCCTGGATGCGCTCGGCAATTCGCTTCGCTTGCTCCACGTCCGCTGACCATATGGAAGCGGCGAGGCCATATTCGGTGTCGTTCGCCCGTGCGATCACATCGTCGATATCCTTGAACCGCAGCAGCGGCAACACTGGGCCAAATGGTTCCTCGCGCACGATCCGGCTGTCATCGGGCGGATTGTCGACGATCGTGACCGGAATGAAGAAGCCGGGTCCGTCCATGGCCTCGCCGCCGACGGGAATGTCTACGCCCAGTCGGCGTGTATCAGCCAGAAGATCCTTGAGCTTTTCGAACTGCATGCGATTCTGGATCGGACCAAGCTGCGTACCCTGTTGAGAGCCGTCACCCACCTTCACCGTCCTGGCATAGGCGACCAGTTCGTCGCGGACCAGGTCATAAACGTCATCGTGGATATAGAGACGCTTGGCGGCGGCGCAGAATTGGGAGCTGTTCTGAAATGCCGCCCAGAAGAGCTGCGGGGCGATGGTCTTTGGATCGACGTCGGGCAAGACGATCGCGGGATCGTTGCCGCCAAGTTCCAGCGTGATGCGTTTCACGTTTGCAGCCGCGCTCTCCATGACTTTGCGCCCGGTCGCGGTAGAGCCGGTGAAGCTGATCTTGTCGATCAGGTCGTGCGAGGTCATCCATGCGCCGAGATCGTTGCCACCCGTTATGATGTTCAGCACGCCGGCGGGGACGACATCCTTCAGCAGCTCGCCAAGCTTCAAGGTGCAGAGCGGCGTATAGGGTGATGGCTTCAGGACGATCGTGTTGCCGGCGACCAATGCGGGCGCGATCTTCCATATCGCGAGCAGTACCGGGAAATTCCACGGCGTGATTGCGCCGACCACGCCAAGCGGAACGCGGCGCATTTCGACGCGCCGTCCATCGCCTTCCTCGATCGTCTCTGTGTCGAGCGCCTGTTCTGCCAGTGCGTGACACCAGGCTGACGATCCGCCGATCTCCCATTGGGCGCCCGCACGCGGCTTTCCCTGCTCGCGCGTCAGAAGGTGCATCAGTTCTTCGGCATGCGCATCCAGGACGGCGCCGATTGCCGCAACGATCCGCTGGCGCTCCGCAAGGGGCGTATCGCGCCATGCGGGAAAAGCCCGGCGGGCGGCTGCCACCGCTTCTTCCAGCTGGTCGCGTCCGGCCTCAGGCGCGTTTGCGATTACCTCTTCGGTTGCAGGATTATAGACTTCGAACGTCTTTGGGGTTGTCACGAGCCGTCCGTCTATGAGCATCCGATAGTCCGAATCGAAATTTTGCATTGCATCCTCCTCGTTGGCTGACATGTCCTCACCGGGCTTCGCTTGTGAAGCGCCCGGTCGATCCGTTCATGTTCGGGGAAGGCGCCGACCTCCCATATCGCTCAAGCGACATGCGCGGCGACGATTCCCGACCAGTGTCCGTTTATTAAACGATATTTATCGTCATATTGTGCTGGTGGCAACCAATCTTATCGGCGGGTTAATCGCCAGAAGCAACGATAAATTTCAATATTTGGGCGAGTGAGCGCAAATTTCGATTGACGTGGTATCGGATTTTAATCGATATGTATCGATCATAAATCGAGAGGAAAGAAGAATGCAGCTCGATCGTGCGACAATGCTCGAAGCCTATCGTCGAATGGTCAAAATCCGCGCGTTTGAGGAGCGGGTCGGTGCCGATTCGATGTCCGGGCTGATTCCGGGCTTCGTGCATCTCTATGCCGGGGAGGAGGCCGCCGCAGTGGGTGTGTGCCTCAATCTGACCGATGACGACTGGATCGGATCAACCCATCGTGGTCATGGACATTGTATCGCGAAGGGTTGTGGCGTCGAGGAGATGATGCTTGAGATCCACGGTAAGCAAGGTGGCCTGTGTGGCGGCAAGGGCGGCTCAATGCACATTGCCGATCTGGACAAGGGCATGCTTGGCGCCAACGGCATCGTCGGCGGATCGCCGCCGCTGGCCGTCGGCGCCGCGCTATCCGCCAAGGTTCGCCGTACCGGAGCGGTCGCGGTGGCCTTTTTCGGTGACGGCGCGTCCAATCAGGGCACCACGGCCGAGGCATTGAACATGGCGGTGGTGCTTCAGGTGCCCGTCTTGTTCGTGCTGGAAAACAACGGATATGGCGAGTTCACCGCGGCAAGTTACCACAGCGCAGGCGTGGACCTGGCGCAACGGGCGGCCGGTTTCGGACTGACGGCGGTGAAAGTTGACGGGAATGACTTCTTCGCGGTCCATGATGCCGCTCGCACGTTGATCGAACGGGCGCGGCAGGAAAGCCTTCCCGCCTTTCTGGAAATCGATGTCAAGCGTTGGCATGGCCACTTCACCGGCGATCAACAGCCATACCGTTCCGCAGAGGAACTGGCGGCGGTGCGGTTGTTCGATCCAATCTCCAGCTTTCGCAGCAGGGTGGTCGATGCAGGCCTTTTGGATGCCGACGCGCTGACGGCGATCGATCGCGAAATCGATGAGTTGATCGAGCGTTCGGCCGAAATCGCGATGGCGGCCCCGCTGCCGCCCGTGGCGGCCGTGACTCAAGACGTTTACGTTTCTTACTAGGACGAGAGCGATGCCAAAAAAATCAATGCGAACGGCGATCAATGAAGCGATCCGCCTCGAAATGCGACGCGATCCCAATGTGATCCTGCTGGGTGAGGATGTGGCCGGCGGTAAAGGCGGTACCGGCCAACTCGACGAGAATTTCGGCGGCGTCCTCGGCGTGACCAGGGGACTCTATTCCGAATTTGGCGGTCAACGGGTGATCGATACGCCGATCACCGAAAGCGCCATCATGGGGGCCGCGGCTGGCGCGGCGATCACTGGGCTCCGGCCGATTGCCGAATTGATGTTCGTCGACTTCCTCGGTGTATGCTTCGACCAGATATTCAACCAGGCGGCCAAGTTCCGCTATATGTTCGGCGGCAAGGCCAGGACGCCGCTCGTCATTCGCGCGATGACCGGCGCCGGCCTGCGCGCCGGCGCGCAGCACTCGCAGTCGTTGCACGCGATCTTCACGCATATTCCGGGGTTGAAGGTCGTCGTGCCATCCGGACCCTATGATGCCAAGGGATTGCTGATCCAGGCGATCCGCGATGACGATCCCGTGATATTCCTGGAACATAAGGCGATGTACGACATAGAGGAGGAGGTGCCGGACGGCGCCTATGCCATTCCCTTTGGCGAGGCCAATGTCATCCGGGAAGGCCGGGACGTCACCATCGTCGCGCTCGCCAAGCAGGTCCACACCGCGATCGAAGCGGCCGGACGACTGGCCCAGCAAGGCATTGAGGCGACCATCATCGATCCGCGCACGACCTCTCCGCTCGATGCGGACACCATCCTCGAAAGCGTCGAGGAGACCGGACGCCTGGTGGTGGTGGACGAAGCCAATCCCCGTTGCAGCTTTGCGACCGATGTCGCGGCGCTTGTCGCGGATCGCGGCTTTCAGCATCTTCGCGCCCCCATCAAGCTGGTCACGGCGCCGCACGCCCCCGTGCCGTTCGCCGCGCCGCTGGAAGACGCCTATATTCCCGATGCCGACGACATCTGCGTCGCGGTCCAGTCCATCGTAAACGCCAAGGTGCCAGCATGACGGACATCACCGCGATCACCATGCCCCGCTGGGGGCTGACGATGGAAGAAGGCACGCTGACCGAATGGCTCGTTCCGCTGGGGGGCGAGGTTGCAGCCGGCGTCGACATTGTCGAGATCGAGTCGACCAAGCTCGCGGGCACGGTGGAAGCGCCGTCCGCGGGCGTGCTGCGGCGCCAGACCATTCTGCCTGGCCGGACCATTCCTGTCGGCACTCTGCTGGGCGTCATTGCCGATGCGGGCGTGAGCGAGGAGGAGATCGACGCCTTCGCCGCCGATTTCAAACCGCCGGAGGATGATGGCGAGGCGGCGGAGAGTTTGCGGCCCCAGTCGGTCGAGGTCGATGGTCAGCTTCTGAGCTATCTTCGCCATGGGGAAGGCGCGCCGCTGCTCTTCGTCCATGGGTTTGGCGGCGACGCCATGGGCTGGGTGTTCGTCCAGAATGAACTGGCGCAGCATGCCGATACCATTGCCGTCGACCTGCCGGGACATGGCGCGTCGGACAAGAGCATCCGCAAGGCCGATCTGGGCGGACAGGCGGCCATCGTCGCCGGTTTCATCCGCGCGCTGGGACTCGGCAAGGTTCATCTCGTCGGGCATTCCATGGGCGGCGGCGTCTGTTTGGCGCTGGCGACCGCGGAGCCGGATCTTGTCGCCTCGCTCACGCTCCTGGCCCCCATGGGGCTTGGCCGGGACATCAACGCCCAATATCTTGAGGCTTTCGTCGCCGCCCAGAAGAAGCGGGATGTGGAGGCGGCGCTGCGCATGCTGTTTGCCGATGAATCCCTCGTCACGCGCAGTCTGGTGGATGACGTGCTCAAATATAAGCGGCTCGATGGCGTCGACATGGCATTGGCGGCCATTCAGGAGGCTATTCTCCAGGATGGGCGTCAGGCCGAGGTTTTCGATGTGGAACGCCTCGACTGTCCGCTCACGCTGATCGCTGGCGAGGCTGACCGGATCATTCCGCCCGAGCAGGTCGCCGCGCAGGGCGGCAGGCTGCTGGACGGCGTCGGCCATATGCCGCAGGCGGAAGCGGCGGCCATTGTTGCCGACGCGATCCGGTCCATATTGGCGGCAGGCTGACGAAACTATATAGGGAGCGAGGCCGATTTATCGGCCTCGCTCCGTCCACGTTCCAATTGGGGGTAGGGCCATGATCCAGGCGTCGCAGGGTTTTCAATCCAACAGGACGATCATGCTCAGCATGATGATCGGCGCGGTCGGCATCCTGATCCTTGGCATACAACCGCTGCTGCTTGGGGCTCTGCTGAACGCCGGCAAGATCAATGCGGTCGAACTTGGCTGGATTGCGACCGTCGAAGTACTCGGCATGGCGCTCGGCGTATGGATCGGCGCGCGGTTGATGGCGGGATCGCAAGGAAAGCGGATCGCCGTCGCGGCCTGCCTGCTGATGGCGCTCGCCAATGCAATCACGCCGAGCGCCGACACGGTGATGACGATCGCATGGGCGCGATCGCTGGCGGGGCTTGCGGAAGGCGCGATGATCGCCGTCTCGATCCTGACCATTAGCCATGGCGCGGCGCCGGCCCGGCTCAACGCGATCTATCTTACGGCTGGGGCGACGCCGCAGCTTGTCTTCGCCTATCTGCTGCCCGTCAAAGTCTTTCCCGTCTATGGGGTGGAATCGGGTTTCTACATATTGGCGGGGGTGGGTTTATTGTCGGCCGCGCTTGCCGTGGTCATTCGCGATCGCCTCGCGCCCGAGCCCGAGGAGGCGGGCGGCCGCGTCGCCTGGACGCCCAAGGTCGTGCTGGCGCTGGCCGCCACCCTCGTCACCGCCTCCGCGATTGGCGCCTGCTGGAGCTATGCCGAACCGATGGGCGCGCGCCAGGGTCTGACGACGGCGTCGGTCGGCGTGGCGATCACCATCAGCTTGGCGTTTCAGATCATCGGCAGCCTCGTCGTCGCATTGGTCGGTTATCGATTGCCCTTCCGTCTGGTGCTGCCGGGCGGCGTCATCGTGCAGGCTGCGGCGGTCATGACGCTGATCGCGATACCCGGCATTGTCGGTTTCAGTTTCGGCCTGGCGGTGTTCGGCTTCTGCTGGCAAGCCTGCCTGCCGTTCGCGATGGATCTTGTCATAGAGGCTGACGCGTCGCGGATGACGGCTCCTCTCGTCATGCCGCTGACATTGGCGGGCTTGAGCATGGGGCCGCTGATCGCCTCCGCCCTGGTGGGCGCCAGCGTGATCGGGGCATTCGTCTTCGGCATTGCGGCATTTGTGACGGCGGCGGGACTGTATCTCTTCATCTTCCGTCCAGGATCAGCCCCGCCGGTCCGCTTAGCCAGCCTCGACGGCTGACAGCTTCGCCACTATATTGCGCGTGATCTGCGCAACCTGCGGATCGGCCAGCGCGTAAGTCCAGTCGGTCGTGCCGCCGCTGAAGACGGTGCCGCCGCCTTGTCGAGTATAGCATCCCATTACGGCGTGACCGTGCGCGAAGCGTTGCAGCGTCGCTTCATCGCGGTTGCCCGCGACCTGCTGGCAGACAAGTTCGAGGTCGGAGAGGCTGCCTTCGGGATAGAGTCCCTCGGGCGCGGTTTGCCGCGTCCACAGCGCCACCGGCGCAATGCCGATGATTTCGAAGTTCGGCGGCGTTCCATCCTCCCCAGTCGGAAACGGCAGTCCGTCGCGCAACGTCAGCGCGCAGCCGTCGCACTCATAGCCGACAAGCGACAGGTCGGCGCCAAGTTGATCGCCATAGCTAAGGCCAGTGCCCGCAAGCGCCCAGTGGTCGGCGCGGTAGATGGTATAGCCCCCGGCCGAAGCGGGTGTCGCACCAGCCAGACGGGCATATCCGCCACGGGTGAAGCTGAGGCCCGTCATCTCATTTTCCGGGCGGCGGGTGAGGGCGTGGGACCAGATGCCGCTATTGTGCCGCTCGTTCGGCGTGCCGATCACCGGATCGTCATCCACCGCGGCCTTGTAGGCGACCATCTGCTCGCCATTGCGTTCGATCCTGACCTGCCAATAAGCGGTGTTGCCGGACAGAAACGCCGCGTTCCCGCCATTTGCGATGAAGGTTTCGACCGTATCCCTCATCTCCCACGTCCAATATTCGTCATGGCCAACCGAAAGCATAAGCCGGTAGCGGGACAGGAGGTCGGGATAATCCTGAAGATCGGAACTGGCGGCATAGTCGACGGCGATGCCTTCCTTCTCCAGCCAGCGGGTGAATGCCTGGCCCCATTGGCCCCAGCTCGCCGCGCCTGTCCAGAGCGTCAGCCCCTGTTCGGCCGCCCATTTGCCGTAGGGCAGGCTGGTGTCGACCTCCTTGACGGTCGCCAGGCGATGGGCGTCGCGGGGAAGGCTGATGAAGCCGGGCGGCAGCGGCCGCTGGAACGATACGCGCGCCGCGCCAGCCGCATAGGCCGTGCCGTCCGCCGTGTAGGTGCTGGCGCCGCCGAAGAAATTATAGGCGTTCCAGGTGTTCGTCTCGATGACCCAGAGTATTGCGGCTTGCGGTGCCTTCGCCCGCACGATCAGGAAGGCTTCCGCCGTCTCGCCGTCGGATGAGGTGAGCTGGATCTTGTGGAAGCCGCTTCGCCAATCATCGCCTACCGGAAAGGATAGTGCGACAGGCCATCCGCAGCCATTTTCCACGGCGTCGCCGGGCACCGGATAATATTCGCCTGCGATGTCACCGGCTCGATACACAGTCCTAGGCTCTATGCCGTCCCGGATGACCTCCACGCCGAACCATTTGGCATCGGTCGATACGCAAAGTTCTACGAGGTCTCCGCCTGCATAGGATCGTTTGCGACAATAAGCTTGAAGCATGTCTTCACTCCCGCATCACTTAAAGGCTTATAACACGATTACTATCGATTAAACACTCTTTCTGTTCGTTGCAAGGGAGGTGAGGAATGTTCTCGTTCTCGGAACAGATCAAAGAATAATATCGAAAAACCAAAAGAAATAAGCTTATTTTCCGAGGTTTATGGAACCGCCGAAGAAATGAGCGACTCTCCTCTTGACGAGACATTATACGATATATATCGATTAACTTTCATAAGGCCAGGGCGTTTGAACGCGATGAAGGGCTGAATTCGTCCAGCATAAAAAGGGAGCGCGACGGGCATTCGCCGTCGCGAAATTCAGGGAAGGGAATATCAATGACCAAGGAGCCTCGTCATAGTCTTTTCGTTTCCGCCTCAGCACTTTCGCTGACAGCTGCCGGCTTGCTGTTGGGCGTTTCACCCGCCCAATCCCAGATCGCCGGAGAGCCCGCCTCCGAGGCGGCGGGCGATGAGGCTTCCGCGCCAAGATTGGACGCTGGCGACATCGTGGTGACGGCGCAGAAACGATCGGAATCGGTCAACAAGGTCGGCATGTCGATCACGGCTTTCAGCGGCGACCAGCTTGTGCGGCAGGGCGTTGTCGATACCTCGCAACTGATCAAGGTCGTTCCTGGCTTCAACTTCACGCAATCGGCCTACGCCACGCCCGTCTACACGATACGCGGCATCGGTTTCCAGGAGAACAGCCTGGCCGCAAGTCCGGCAGTCAGCATCTATGTGGACGAGGTTCCGATCCCGTTTCCCGCTGAAGCCGACGGCGCGGCGCTCGATCTGGAGCGCGTCGAGGTGCTCAAGGGGCCGCAGGGCACGCTCTACGGCCAGAACTCGACGGGCGGCGCGGTCAACTACATCGCCGCCAAGCCGACCGATCGTCTCGCCGCCGGTGTCGACCTGAGCTACGGTCGCTTCAACACGGTCGATGCGCAGGCCTATGTCAGCGGCCCGTTGTCTGATACGTTGAAGGTCCGGCTAGCGGTGCGCGGCCTTCGCGGAGACGATTGGCAGCGAAGCTATACGCGCAACGACACGCTGGGACGGCAGGCCAAGGTGCAGGGACGGCTTCTGATCGATTGGCAGCCGTTGGAAAGGCTGAAAATATCGATCAACCTGAATGCATGGCGGGATCGATCCGACACGCCCGCCGCACAGGCGATCGGCATCGCGCCGCAGACCGACCTGGTTCCCATTCCCGCCGGTCTTCAGGCCTATCCACTGGCGCCGCGCAGCAGCCGCGCCGCCGATTGGGACCCGAACACGTCCTTCCGGCGGGACAATTATTTCCTGCACGGATCGGCGCGTCTCGATTATTCGCTGACGGACGATGTGACGATCACATCCATTTCCGCCTATCAATATTTCGACCGGGACCAGCCGATCGATTCGGACGGGACGAGTTTCCAGAATTTCTATGTACTGCAAACCGGACATGTCTCGACCTTTTTTCAGGAACTCCGCCTCAGCGGGGATTTCGGTTCGGCCGGGCACTGGATCGTCGGCGGCAACTATAGTTCCGACCGCACGCTGGACAGCAATCTGATCCTTTTCCGGGATTCCAGCTCGTCCTCGGCGCTTGGCCTGCCCTTGACCGATCTGGTCAATCAGACGCGGCAGAACATCAAGACCGCCGCCATTTACGGCAATGTCGATTATGAAATCGCGCCGTCGGTCACGCTGCATGGCGGCCTTCGCTACACGGATGTGCGCCGCTCCTTCGCCGGTTGCAGTTTCGATGCGGGCAGCGGTGAAGCGTCTGCGGTCTTCGGCCTTCTGTCGAACGTCCTGCGCGGCGTCGCGGGGCCGTCCACGCTGGCGCCGGGGGCTTGCGGCACGATTCTGCCCGACCTTAGCAACGGCATCGTTCGCGACAGGCTGAACCAGGACAATATATCCTGGCGCGCGGGCCTGGACTGGCAGGTCGATCCGCAGACGTTGCTCTATGCCAATGTGAGCCGTGGTTATAAATCGGGCAGCTTCCCGACGCTTTCGGCGTCTTCCTCCGTGCAATTCTCGCCCGTCACGCAGGAAACCGTGCTGGCGTTCGAGGCTGGTTTCAAATTGTCGCTGCTGGACCGCAAGGTGCAGTTGAACGGTGCGGGTTTCTATTACAAATATGAAGACAAGCAGATCCGCGGCAAGCTTCAGGACCCGATCTTCGGCAATCTCGAGGCGCTCATCAACATCCCCAAATCGCACATACAGGGGTTCGAACTGTCGGCGGTGCTGCGCCCGGTCGAGGGGCTCACCATCTCGCCGGCCGTGACCCATATACTCTCGGAGATAGACGGTACTTTCTCCAACTTCACGCCGTTGGGCGTGCAGGGCAATTTCGCCGGAGAGCGCTTCCCGTACACGCCCAAATGGTCCGGTAATCTTGACGCCGAATATCGCTGGGCGATGAACGATCGGGTCGGCTTCTTCATCGGCGCGAACGCCAATCACCAGGGCGCAACGAATGGCGGTTTTGGCGAATTGCCGGAGTTCAGGGTGCGCTCCTACACGCTGATCGACGTGCGCGCCGGCATTGAGGATCCGTCGGGCAAGTGGCGCATCGGCGCGTTCGGGCGCAACATCACCAACCAATATTATTGGAGCTCGGCCAGCCATCTTGTCGACGTTATCACCCGCTATGCCGGTATACCCGCCACCTACGGCGTGCAGTTCAGCTACAAATATTGAGGAAGGCGACCGATGAAGGTGCTGGAGGGTAAAGTGGCCGTCGTGACCGGTGCCTCAAAGGGCATCGGTGCGGATATTGCGGGTGGGATGGCCGCCGCCGGCGCATCCGTCATCGTCAACTACAGCGCCGACCGGGCGGGTGCGGAGGCGGTGGCCGGGAATATCCGGCGGGCCGGCGGCAAGGCCGAGGTGGTTCAGGGCGATGTTCGCGAGGAACATGTCTCGAGGGCGCTGATGCAAACCGCTGTGGATGTGTTCGGCAGGCTGGATATCGTGGTGAACAATGCGGGCTACTATCATTATCAGAGCCTGGAGGAGATCACGGTCGAAAGTTTCCATCAGCATTTCGACGTGAATCTGCTTGGGCCCATTTTGATGATGAGGGAGGCGGCGGCCCTTATGGGACCAGAAGGCGGGTCCATCATCAATATCGGCTCGGCAGCGGCGCGGGCGATCCTGCCCACCACCGCAATCTACAGCGCGACGAAGGCCGCGCTCGGCAAGGTCACCTCCATCTTCGCCAAGGAGTTGGGACCGCGCAATATCCGGGTCAATGTGATTCATCCCGGCGCGGTCGAGACGGAGGGGGTGCGGGCGGCTGGACTGCTGGGCGGCGAGTGGGAACGCGGCTTGGTCGACGCGACGCCGCTGGGCCGGATAGGACAGGTCGACGACATCACCCCGGTGACGATTTTCCTGGCGTCTGACGAAGCGCGATGGATCACCGGAGAGGCGATTCACGTGACAGGCGGCTTCTGACCGCGTATCAACCCCCGATAGCGTCCATAACATCATCATCGAGCCCAATGTCTCAAACCCCACCTCCTTCGAAGAAAACGAAAAAAACCAAGGAAATCGCCGCGAACGCGACTATTCCGCGCGCGCCGCAGCGGGTGCAGGGGCGGTTGCGCTTCGAACTGCTGGTTGACACGACCGATCGGCTGATCGGTGAACGCGGCGCGGGCGATCTCAGCCTCTATGACATTGCGGAGGCAGCGGGCGTGCCCGCCGCTTCGGTCTATCATTTCTTTCCCAGCATGGCGGCTGCGGTCGTGGCGGTGGCGCAGCGCTATCTCCAGATTTTCGAGGAGATCATCGCCTCCGATCTCGACCATGCCGAGCTGGTGAACTGGCGGGACATCTTCCGCATCATAGGGGAGCGGGCGCGCCAGTTCTACAACGGGCATGAAGTGGTGCGGCGGCTTTTCCTGGGGTCGGAATATAGCTGGCAGGTGCGGATGGCGGACATCCAGGGCAATGAGAGCTATGCGCGCATATTGGCCCGCACCTATGAACGGCATTTTCACATCGCGGACCCGGATTTCCTGTGCCCCAAGATCGAGATCGCGATCGGGTTGAGCGACAGCGTCTGGTCCTTGTCCTGTCTTCGCCACAATATCATCACCGACGATTATGCGGTGGAAGCGGAGCGCGCCTATCATTCCTACCTGACCCGCTACATCGCTGAACTGGCGCCGAAGCGGACAGCGCCGATGGTCTCGCTGCCGTCGGAACGGGCTGCGGTGGGAAATGCCTGAGCGCGGATTGACTGCCTGAGGGGCAGAACGCCCCTTTAACTTCCCATGCCGAGCGGGCGGTTCCGAGCGGAGCCTCCCCTTCGCCGCGCGTCGTCATCGACGGTCGTGGATGACCCATAGTGTCCCTTCACCTAATAACAGATAATTATTCGTTTAAATTCCAATTTCACGGAATTATATGCATTTCATCTATTGAATAATCGATATTTATCTGTGATTGTGATGCCTCACCGATGAATGAACAGTTGAGGCGAGGAAATAGTGGCTACACAGGCAACGGCATCAGCGACGGCCGAAACCGACCTTCGGTATCATTTGCATCCGATGACCCGGACTTCGAACCGGAATGTCGAGGATGTGACGGTCATCGAACGGGCCAAGGGCAGCTATGTCACGATTGATGGGCGGGACTATCTCGACGGGCTTTCGGGGCTTGGCTGCGTCAATATCGGTTACGGCAATGAGTCGGTCTGTAGCGCGGCGGCGGAGGCCATGGCGCGCCTCAGCTATTCGCACGGCTTCGCCGGTCTGACCAATGAGAATGCCGCTTCGCTCGCCAGCAAGCTTGTTGCGATGAATGGCGACGTGTTCGACCGCTTTTTCTTCGCGTCGACAGGATCGGACGCCAATGAAAGCGCGATCAAGATAGCCTATTATTATTGGCTGCTGCGCGGCCAGCCGGAAAAGCGCATGCTCATTGCGCGCAAGCATGGCTATCATGGCAATACGATCGTGGCGACAAGTCTGACGGGGCTCGATCTCTATCATCCGCAGTTCGGCCTGCCGTTGCCGGGCCTGGTCCGCCATGCGGACGCGCCCTTTCATTACAAATATGGAAATGGGCTCGATCCGGACGCTTTCGGACTCGAAGCGGCGCGATCGATCGAGCGCATCATCCTGGAGGTTGGCGCCGACAAGATCGCTGTTTTTGTCGCTGAACCGATTCAGGCGACCGCCGGGATCATCGTTCCTCCCTCTTCCTACTGGGCGGAAGTGCGGCGCATCTGCGACCGGCACGACATTCTCCTGATAGCGGATGAGGTCGTCACCGGCTTCGGCAAGACGGGCGAGATGTTCGGCTATCAGAAATTCGGTTTCGAGCCGGACATGATAACCCTGGCCAAGGGACTGACCTCCGGTTATTTCCCGATGTCGGCTGTCGGCGTCTCGAAGAAGGTCACGTCGGTGTTGGACGCTTCTCCGGACGATTTCGAGCATGGCTTCACCTATTGCGCGCATCCGGTCGGCGCGGCTGTCGCGCTGGCGAATATCGCCGTCATTGAAAATGGACTGGCGCAGCGCGTGTCGCGCGAGATCGAACCGGCGATCGTCGAGGGGCTGAAGGGCGTGGACCAGTTCGGCATCGTTGGCGATGTTCGCGGGATCGGCGTCATGGCGGCGGTCGAGTTCAAGGCGGCCAGCGGCAAGGAAGAGGATGTGGCGGCGCTCTGTCACCGCGTCAATCTCGGATTGTTCGAGCGAGGCGTGATTGCGCGCGAACTTTGGGGAAGCGTGGCGTTCATCTTCCCGTTGATCGTCACGGTGGAGGAGTTGCAACGGACTTTTGCCGCGCTCCGTGAAGTGATCGCCGCCGTCGACGCCGATCCCGAGTGAGCTGGTTCACCGGTCGTCAGGCAGACACGGTGCCGGAAGGAAATCTGCTACCAAAATAAAGACGATTATCATGGTCCTTGGCTTTTTCGAACCTACGCCCGACGCCCGCAGGGCGCATTTCGCGCCGCTGACGCCTCTGTCATTCCTGCCGAGAACTGCGACGCTCTATCCTGAGCGGGTCGCTCTCGTTCATGGCGCGCTGCGGCAGACATGGAAGCAAACCTACGGTCGCTGCCTGCGACTGGCCTCGGCCTTGCGAAGTCGCGGCATTGGTCGCGGTGATATCGTAGCGATCATCGCACCCAATACTCCTGCCATGTACGAATCACATTTCGGTGTTCCGATGGCGGGTGCGGTGCTCAATACACTCAACACGCGGCTCAAGGCTGAAGAGATCGCATTCCAGCTTGCCCATAGCGGCGCGCGCATCCTTCTGGTTGATCGCGAATTCGCTGAAACCGTTATTTCCGCCATCGCGATGCTCGCCAATCCTCCTGCCGTCGTCGATATCGATGACGCACTTTATACCGGAACCGGAGTCCGCGCCGGCAGACTCGATTATGAGGCGCTTCTGGAAGAAGGCTCGACCAGCGGTGAGTGGATGCTGCCGGAAGACGAGCGTGAGCCCATATCCCTCAATTACACCTCCGGCACGACAGGGGATCCCAAGGGCGTGGTGACTCATCACCGCGGTGCCCATCTCAACGCGCTCGCGCAGATCATTACATGGTCGATGCCGCAAAACCCGGTCTATCTTTGGACGCTGCCGATGTTTCATTGCAACGGCTGGTGTTTCCCCTGGACGATAGCCGCTCAGGGCGGGACCAATATCTGCCTCCGGCGCGTCGATCCGCCCTTTGTCCTCGACCTTGTCGAAGCGCATGGTGTTTCGCACATGTGCGGTGCGCCGATCGTGTACGCGATGCTCGTCGATGAATTGGCGAGGCAGAAAAAAATGCTGTCTCGTCCCGTGAAAGGATTGGTTGCAGGCGCGGCCCCGCCCAGCGCGCTGATCGAAGGCGGGGAGCGCAGAGGCTTCGATCTAACCCATGTCTATGGTCTTACGGAGGTCTATGGGCCTGCCGCGGTCTGCGTGAAGCAGCCCGAATGGGCCGGGACATCAGCCGAGGAACGAGCCCGGCTCAATGCCCGGCAGGGCGTCGCCATGATCTCGCAACAGGCAATGTGCGTTCTGGACCCCACGACGATGACGCCGGTGCCGGCTGACGGCGAAACGGTGGGCGAGATCATGTTCCGGGGGAATGCCACGATGAGCGGCTATCTCAACAATCCGGAGGCGACCGCTGCGGCGTTCGCGGGCGGCTGGTTTCATACGGGCGACCTTGCCGTTCTGGATCCCGACGGCTATGCTCGGATCACCGATCGTTCGAAAGATGTGATCATTTCCGGTGGAGAGAATATCTCCTCCCTCGAAGTTGAAGATGTTCTTCACCAGCATTCCGCCGTGTTGATCGCTGCGGTAGTTGCCAAGCCGGATGCTCGCTGGGGCGAGGTGCCGTGCGCTTTCATCGAAGTGCGCGACGGCCACGCTGTCAATGCGGCGGAGTTGCAAGCATTTTGTCGCTCGCATCTTGCCGGCTATAAGACGCCGAAGGACTTCTCATTCGGAGTCATTCCGAAGACATCGACCGGGAAGATCCAGAAGATGATCCTGCGTGAACGGGCGCGCAAGCTTGGCGAGAAGGCAGGTTAGAGCAAACCGATATCCGGAGCGACTTCCTCGACATGATGGCGCAAGTCTTCGCAAAGTTCGATAGCTTGCATAAGCGCAGCGGTGATTTCGGGACCAAGCGGCTTGCTATCAAAAAATTTGGTCTGATGCAATCAGATTGCAAGCCGCCTTAATATGCAAAGAATTTGAATGGTTGTAGTTGAGCGAACAATGCCTCACGACTTCTCACGCCGATCTTCGAATAGATACGGCGGATATGCGTCCTGACTGTTTCCAGGGAAATTTTCAGATTTCCTGAAATCTGTTCCGCATTCATGCCGCTCATCATTGCGTTCAATATTTTATGCTCGCCATTGGTAAGCCGGTATATGTCCTTGACGTCATCGGATATGATCGATCGATCGATGAAATGCTGTGCGGAAAAGAAGATGAGGCCGATCAGTTTGCTCCCCGGACTGGTTTCGATCAGCCTTCCGCGAATGATGAGATAATCTTTCTTGACGGGCAGAATGACCATCGACGATGCCGCGCTGGACCCCGCATGGGCAACGAACAACTCAAGGCGCGACTGATTATCCGGTTGGAGGGCGAAGAGGCGGTCGTCCTGTTCCTGTAAATCCGACGAATGCTGCAGCAGCGCCATGGCGGCTCTGTTCTGCCAATGCAGGCGCAAAGAGCGATCGATTATCGCGTGCGGAATCGGATCGGCATCGACCCAGCTCGCAAAAACCGACTCTCCATTCGCCATGGAGCCTTCAGCCACACATACCCCCCGGCAGCAGCCTCTATTTCTAATCCATATCTATCGAATCGACAGCTATAACTTACGATATAGTTAGATTAATAAATTTGTCCTTAACAAAATTAATGAAGCCATGTCCCGATTTTGTACAAACCAGGCCGATTTTAATTGATGCGGCCGGAAATATGTCAGAATCGCACCGAAATCTGCGACTTTCATGAATTTTTATACGCTGCTGCCGTTCCGTATTAACCATTAAAGCGGAGTGATACCCAATATTGAGTATTAACTTTCGTTAGATATATATTAATACTTTCGTTCAGCTCCAGGGGTGGGGAAAGAGAGTCGCGCGCCCTCCCTGAAGTCACGGCCGGAAGCAGCCCCATTGGAGACGGGGGTGATTCAGGCCGCTTTTTGTAACAGATGGGGAAGTATTCCATGAAGAAGATGATCCTTGCCTCCGCGGCAGCAATGCTTGTCGCGAGTCCGGCCTTTGCGGCCAACTCGGCCACCGACCAGTTTCAGATCAATGCTCAGATCCCCGAAACCTGCACGATGCAGAACGTCAATGACGTGAACCTCGGCGCGCTGAACATTTCCACGACGGCGGGCAATGGCGCCCTGTTGCTCAGCAGCGATGCGACGCTGAACACCAACCAGTTCTGGGTTAGCTGCAACAAGCAGAACCAGATGACCCTTTCCGGTCCCGCCACGCTTCAGGGTTCGCGCGCCTTCCAGGCGGGCGTTGACGATGCCGGCTTCACCGATAAGCTGAACTATCGCGTTGAGGCTCTGAACTATTTCACGAGCGGCTCGCAGCCCAGCTTCTCCAGCGCGAACGGCGCCGAAAACCAGACCAGCCGTGGCCCCGTCCACCGCCAGGTGCGTCTGGCCGCGAAGGTGCTGTCGTCCGAAAACACGCTGCGTCCGCTGGCCGGCAACTATACGGGCACCGTCACCGTCACCGTCCAGACCGCGCTCTGAAGCACGGCTTGGATCAGGGCATTGAAGCCCCTGATCAGGTCGTCGCTCTGACGCGCAACCCATTTCAAGATTCAAGGAAATCCTTATGAAGAAGCTCCTTATGGCTGCCACGGCGGCAGCAGTCCTGATGGCTGGCACCCCCGCTTTCGCGGCCAGCACCGACAGCGATACGTTCGACATCAACGCATCGGTCGCCAAGACCTGCACGATGGAAAACATCACCGACATTCAGCTCGGCACGGTCAACGTCAACACCAATGCCGGCAGCACCGCGCTGTTCATCAACGATGTCGCCACCAGCTCGACCAGCCCCTTCTACGTGTCGTGCAACGACACCAACAGCATGACCATCTCGTCGGCCAATGCCGGCCGTTTGACCACCAGCACCCCGCTGACCGGCGCGGATGCAGGCTTCAAGAACACTATCAACTACTCGCTCGCCGCCGACAATTATCGCAATGGCGGTCTGCTGCAGCAGCCCGGTTTCCGTCGTTCGGCGCTGCTGGGTCTTATCCAGCTCAACAACGGCGCCTCGCGCGGCGCGCTGCATCGCCAGGTCAAGTTTGACGCGCTGGTCGATCCGCTGAACAACCTGGATGCCCGCCCCGTGGCCGGTACATACACCGACACCGTGACCATCACCGTCACCGCGAGCTGATCGCAGTATCTGCACAGGAAATCGGGGGAGCCCTTTCATGGCTTCCCCGATTTCCGCCGTTCATGATCGAGGGGGAAGAGGACGATGTTCCTCAAATGGGTGAAATTCGTTCTGCCGCTGCTTCTGTTGACAGGCATGGCGACCGGCGCGCAGGCTGCGCGGGTCACGCCGATGTCGGTGGATCTGGAGCCTCAGGGTACACGTTCCACGGCGCGGATCGAGGTCGCCAATAATGAAGACCGCCAGTTGCCGATGGAAGTGCGCATGTATCGCGGGGTCATCGGGGAGCGCGGCGAACTGACGCTGGAGCCCGCGGACGACCGTTTCATGGTCTTCCCGCCCCAGACGCTGATCGCGCCCAATGGCAAGCAGGTCTTCCGCATCCAATATCTGCCGGACGGTCCGCTGACGAAATCGGAAGTCTATTATGCGGCGGTCAGCCAGATTCCCGTCCAGCTTCCGGCCGAACAGTCGCGCATTCAGGTCGTGATGCGCTTCAACGTCCTCGTCAACGTCGTGCCCGACGGGACGGCGCCCGATCCGGTGGTGGCCCAGATCGCGCCGGTTTCCCGCGAGGTCGAGCTCGGTCCGGATGAAAAGGCGCCGCAGGACAAGGATGTCCGCAAGACCCGGACCGAAAATGGTCTGGAAGTGCGCATCGAGAACAAGGGCAATCGCTATTTCCCGGCAGGTCGGTCCGGCTGGGCAGTCAGCGGCACGGACAGCACTGGCAAGCCCTATAGCGCGGAATATAATGCCGCTCAGATGAGCGAAATGATCGGGATGGGAATCGTCGCGCCCGGTCAGGCCCGCATCTTTTTCATCCCGACTCCGGAAAAAATGGCGGCCGGAGCGACGGTGACGCTGAAGCGCTGATCCTTTGAACATGCCCGAGGGGGGCAGGGTGAGACATTTACTCTTCAGCGTCGCCACAGGCGCACTGGCCGCGTCGTCGACGGTCGCGCTGGCCCAGGCGGCCGAGCAGGGGGCAGCCGGCGCGCAGCCTCCGGCCGCGCCCGGACCCGCGGCTCGCCCCGGCGACAAGGGGCTGCAGATGACCCTGCCCCTTTTGCGGCAGGGCAATGTCTATGGCGATGTCGCCGCGACGGTCTATGTGGACGGGACGATCCTCTTCGATCGCCAGTCTCTGCTGGAGCATGTCGCGCCCCTGCTGTCGGAGAGTGGGCGGACCAAATTCGCGGCGGTCCTGCCCGCCACGCCTTCGGTTTCGGTTGCCGATGTGGAGAAGGCGGGCGTCACCCTCATCTACGATTCTTCCGAATTGCAGGTCCGCGTCGACCGTATTGACGGGACCATGGTCGCCGCCCAGGCATTGGGGGAAGCCGTGCGCTTTTCCTTGCCCGCGACCACACTCGAACCGGAGAAATTCAGCGCCTATCTGAACATGATCGGGGACATGCGGGTCAGCGATTTCCGCGACTTCGAAAAGCCTGCCCTCATCCTGCAGGGGGCGATGCGCTATCGCGGTGTCGTGTTGGAATTCGACGGCGGCTATGATCAGGCGCTGACCGGCGGTGGCGGCTTCTACCGGCGTCAGGCGCGGCTGGTCTATGACGAATATGAAAAGCAGCGCCGCTGGAGCGCGGGCGACCTTCAGCTCAATGGCCTGTCAATCACCTCCGGAACGCTGCTTGGCGGCATTGCCGTCGAAAAGGGCAGGCGGACCTTCACCGGCAGCACGCCGCTCCTTCAGCTTGGCGGGCAGCAGGTTCTGCTCGACCGCGATTCCACGGTCGACGTGATCGTCGACGGCCAGCAGGTGGAGCGGTTCCAGCTCAATTCGGGCACGTACGACCTGTCCCGGCTTCAAGCCCAATATGGCGGCCGCAACGCTCAGCTCTACGTCACGGATGTCAGCGGGCGGCGGCAGATCACCTCCTTCGATTCCTATTTCAACCCGTCCGACCTGATCGCCGGGGAAAGCGAATATGGCGCGGCGGTGGGCTTCGTGCCGACCGACTTCCGGGCCCAGCCGATCTACGGCCACTCTCCCGCATTGTCGGCCTATTATCGCCGCGGTATCAGTAACCGGCTGCTGCTCGGCGGCGCGGTGCAGGCGGGCAACGATGTGCAACTGGGCGCCATAGAGGTCATTTCCACGCCGCGCTCCATTCCCGGACGGTTCGAATTTTCCAGCGCGATCAGCACCGGACGAGGAACCGGCTATTCGCTGCGCGGCGCCTATTCGCTGCAATTCGGCTACGGCATTCAGGGCAAGCAATTGTCGGTCAGCGCCGATTATCGCAGCCGGAATTTCTCGACCCTGTCCGACGCCATCGGTTTCGGCCGTTTCCGGACCTTCACGCTGACTGCCAATTACGGCCAGCAATTGAGCGATCGCACCAGTCTGGTCGTCGGCGGCAACTGGTTCGAGCGGGAGGGGCTGAGGGGGACCAGGCTCGCCTTCGTCGATGTCATGCACCGGGCATCACGCTTCCGCCTCACCGGGGGGGTGGAATATGGCAAGGACGTGTTCGGGCGCAGCTTCGGCGCGCGCATCGCGCTGGTCGTGCCCTTCGGCCAGAAGACCCGCGCGGAGGCAGGCTATAACAGCCGCCGCGACGATGCCCGCCTCACCCTGACGCGCAGCTATGACGATAGGGTCGGCTCCTTCGGTTACGACATCGCCGCGCGCAATTCCGACGGCATGGCCTCGATCGACGGATCGGCCACCTATATCGGCAACCGCTTTTATTCGCGCTTCACCACCATCTCTTCGGGCAATGGTTTCTCGCGGATCGACGACCGACAGGACAGCCGCCTGCAGATCGGCACGTCGATCGCCGTGGCGGGGAACAGCGTCGCCATCGGCCGGCCGATTTCCGACAGCTTCCTTGTTGCCAAAGCCCATGAGGCGCTCAAGGACAAGCAGGTCGTGGTGGGACAGTCGGTGGACGACGGCAAGGTGGAGGCGCAAAGCGGCATCTGGGGTCCGGCGCTGGACGGGCGGCTCAATAGCTATAACCGACAGAGCATCCAATATGATCTGAAGAACGGGACGGACGGCTACGACATCGGCACGGGCGTGCATACCGTCAATCCGCCCTATAAGAGCGGCTATAAACTCGTCGTCGGCAGCGATGCGAACATCAGCGCCTATGGCTTCCTCTATTATGAAGGCGAGAAGGTCAGCCTGCTGGGCGGCACCATTTCGGCGGTGGACGATCCAGTCTTCGTGTCGCAACCCTTCTTCACCAACTCCGCGGGCCGTTTCGCGACGCAGGGGCTTCGTCCCGGCAAGAGCTATCGGGTGGAGCTGCGCAACCCGGATATGCAGTTCATGATTCACGTGCCCGCCGATACGAAATCCTTGCTACAACTGGGCGATGTGACCGCCCGCCCGGCCACCGGGACACAGGAGTGACTATGATGCGCCGATTTTGCCGCTACCTGGGTTTCGCGTCGCTCATCGTGCCGGGCCATGCACTGGCGGAATGCCGGCCCTCCTTCGTCGACGGCCCCCGCGAGGTGCGCCTTGCCGCCGGGGACAGCATGGACCAGCGGCAGTTGACCGAGCCCTTCCGGATCATGGTGCGCAATGACGGCGACAGCGAATGCCGCCTACGGCTGCGCGTGACGCGGGATCTGGGCGCGTCCGACGCCTCCTTCCCCAATTATATGCTGAACGGCCCCGGCGGGAATATTTCCGTGACCTCCGCTTCTCCAGCGGATGTATCGAGCGGCGGCGGCGTGGTCATCCTGCAACCGCATGGGCGGACGTCGGTCGGCTATACCGTCAACGTGCCGGTGAACTGGGGGATGCGGAGCGGCGATTATCGCCAGCAACTGGTCTTCGCCCTGTCCGAAGACAGCAGCAACGCCCCATTGGACGAGGTGCAACTCCGCCTGAAGCTGGAAATTCCGGCGACCGCCCGCATCCGCTTCGCTGGCGTCGGTGGGGAAGGGGGAGCTGCCCGGATCGATCTGGGCGAGCTGTCCACCACCATGCGGACAGTGTCGCAACCCTTCGCGGTGCGCGTGCTCAGCACATCGGGCTATCAGCTACGCTTTACGTCCCAATATGGCGGCATGCTCCGCCGCATCGACGGTCCGGACGTCATTCCTTACCGGCTGTTCGTGGATGGCCGCGCCTTCAACATGGCGACGGGCGATCAGATCAACGTCGGTGAACACACCGGATCGCTGGGCGACGTCCACGGCATTTCCATCACCGTCGATCCCGATCCGACCTGGCATGCGGGCAAATATACCGATCGGGTGACGGTGGCCGTCACGCCGATCTGATCCTGGCCTTGTATGGGGTCAGAAATAAGTGATGGTGAGGTTGATCGCCAGCGGCGCCTGAAGCGCGCTATATTGCACGCCAATGGGCCGCATGCCGAATTTGGCGCCGACGCGATTGGCCACCGGGGTCCAGCCCGACGCATTGAGCTGACGCGAATAGCCCGCATAGCTGAATCGCACCTGTTCGCTGGGCGCAAGCTCGCGATAGGAGGCGACGACCTGAAATCCGTCCGCGCTGTTGCACAGCTCCATCACGCTTCCGGATTGGAAACCCGATCCTTCGCTCAGTTGCACGGGATCGCTGTCGATTTCGCAATAGGCCGGAACCACGGCCCTGACGGCAAAGGAGCCCTTGGCGGTTTCGGAAGCCATGGCCGGGCTCACCAGCAGCGCGGCCGATGAAAGGATGGTGGATGCAGCACATAGTCGAACGAATGTCATCTTCGGCCCCTTCTGTTGCCGTTCGTCTATCACCGCCGAATTAAAGAAAGCTTGATGCATTATCCTTAACATTCCACGCATTGGGCCGGAATGAAGGATGGGAGAGGAACCGGCTGAACGAAGGAGGGGAAGAGTTTGGAGACGTTCCCGTTCCTGCGTTCAGCCGAGCGAAAAGCGGGGAAGTATCCGGATTCCGCAAGCCCAATGTATCACTTCGTTTCCCGCGATTCATCCGCCAAAAACATGAACCATCCGTTACCGCGCATTCAAACGGCGGGACGGCGGAAAATTCGGTTCGTCCCAAGCGGGCAACGACAGTTCGCAAAATGCCCTCGGCATATTGTCAATCATATTGATAGAGAATAAGAAGTCGGCAGGAGGTCCCGCCATGCGTCCATATGCTACCGAACTTGCTCATTCCGCGACGATCCTGACCGTGCCCGGCCTGATGAACAGCGGACCCGGCCATTGGCAGACCATCTGGGAATCGGAACTTCCCAACTGCCATCGCGCGGAACTGGGCAGTTGGGATGCGCCGCACCGCAATAGCTGGATCAGCAATCTCAGCCATGCGATCGGCCGGATCGACGGACCGGTCATCCTTGCGGCGCACAGCCTGGGCTGCCACGCTGTCGCCTGGTGGGCCGCGTTCGAATGCAGCGAATGGAGCGACAAGATCGCGGGCGCCCTGCTGGTCGCGCCGCCCGAGCTCGAATCAGGGGTCGTCGACCCCCGCCTGCGCGGTTTCGCTCCCACGCCCAAGGCTTTGCTGCCTTTCCCCTCGATCGTCGTGGCCAGCCGCAGCGATCCCTATATCTCGATCGGTCGGGCAAAGCGGTTGGCGCAATTTTGGGGCAGCCGGTTCGCGGATGCCGGCGAAGTGGGCCATATCAATGCCGACTCCGGCCTTGGCGACTGGACGTTCGGCCGTTTCCTGCTGTCCCGGCTGGGTCAGCCTGTGGAGCAGGAGATCGACGGCCGCCAGAACGCCAGCGAACGGGAACGCAGCGCCGAGGCGACCCTGCTCTACGGGGTCTGAACCCAACGAGGGCCACCCGCATTCAATCTGAGGCGGCATGGTGCTGCCCAGAAAGCTTTCATATCGAACTGATTTCGGCGCAGTCGAGGCTCTTGGCGCGACTGCGCCGAAAATCCATTCGGATGATGGGCGTCGCGGCTTTCGGCAAGCATGCCATCCGGACAGGCCGTGGCCGCGTCACGGCGAAATGAGGGTTAAAATGGCATTATTGATTGTTAAAAAAGGAAAATATCCGCAGTTGGAACGTAACGGCTGAAGCGATCCAAGAGGTAGGTAATAGTGGCGCACATCCTGGTTGCCGATGATGACGATCTGCTGGGCGAGCTGGTTCGGTTCAAATTGGAGGCGGCAGGCCATGATGTGACGATCCGGCAGGATGGAGCCTCCGCGCTGGAGGCGGCGCGCCAGGGCGATGTCGATCTGCTGGTGCTCGACGCGATGATGCCGGTCATGTCCGGCGCGGATGTGTTGCGCGCCGTGACGCAGGAACTGCCGGAGATTCCGGTGGTGATGCTGACCTCCCGCAAGGCGCAGGCGGATGTTATGGCGGCGTTGACCTCCGGCGCGCGCGATTATCTGACCAAGCCCTTCATTCCCGACGAGCTGGTGGTGCGGGTCAATGCGATCCTCAAATCGGCCCGGATGGCGCGGTGAGGGCGCTGTCCGCTTGTGTCATGGCCTGCATGACGCTGGCTGTTCCGGCACAGGCTGCGCCCACCGCTTCCCGCGATACGCAGATTGCCGCCGCCCGCGCCGCTTTGGCACGCAAGGATGAAGCGGAGGCCATCGTCCTGCTGGACCGGATTAATGCCGATTTCCCCGACGATCCTGAGATTTTGCGCCTGCTGGGCAGCGCCTATGGCTTTGCCGGGCACTATCCCCAGGCTATCGCGACGTTGCGCCGGGCGCAGGAATTGGCGCCCGCAGATAACGACATCGCCGCTGCCCTGGCCCGCGCCTATCTCTGGTCGGGCGACCGCGCCGCCGCCGAGCGCGAAGTCGCGGCGATCGAGCAGCGTTCGCCCGGCGATGGGGAGACTGCCGCGATCCGCCGTCAGCTTCTGACGGAAACATCCGCCGCTCCGCCTCAGCGCTTCGGTCTGGCTGTGGCGCAGGGCTTTTCCCATGTTTCCTTCGACAACCGGCCGAGCCGGACCTGGTCGACGACGACGCTGGCCGCTTATGGCCGCGTGGCGCAGGGGACTGTGCTGGCGCTCGCCGCCGAGCGGGAGGATCGCCAGAGCTTCACAGATACCCGTATCGAGGGGCGCATCGACCAGCGCATCGGCCCGCATATCCGCGCCTATGCCGCGCTGGCCGTGACGCCCCACGCGGATTTCCGCGAAAAATGGAGCGCCAGCGGCGGGATCGAGGCGGATGTCACATCCTATGCGACCCTGATCGGCGACCTGCGCCATGCTGAATATCGGGACGTGTCGGTGACGACCTTCCTGCCGGGCGTCCGCCTGACCGCGGCTCGGCTGGGCGTCAGCGCCACGGTGCGGATGATCAACCTGTGGGATGAACAGGGCACGCACCGCGCCGGGGTGTCCGGGCGGCTGGACGCCACGTTGAACCATGGCGCGACCCTTTATGCCGGGGCCGCGACCTATCCGGATACCGAAGCGGGCATCACCCGGCAGGTCCATTCGCTCTTCCTGGGCGGCACCGTGCCGCTGGCGGAACGCATCACCCTGCGCGCCGGGCTGGATTATGACCGCCGCCGGGCGACCTATACGCGCAAGGGCGGGTCGCTCGGCCTTCAGATCGGCTTCTGACCGTGATGCAGATGCCGATCCCCGACCATGTCGCGCAGATCGCTATTTTCATCTCTTTCTACGGCGCGCTCGGCATGGCGGCGCTGCTGCTGTTCCTTGTGATCCGCCGCGACCGGGCGGAGCGGGCGGATGCGCAGGCGGCGGCGATGATCAAGGCGCTGATCCGTGAGATCATGGGCGGTGGCATGGAGGGCAAGGACGGCGAGGATGCGCTGTCCGGCCCCGCCTTCCGCAAGGCGCGGAACGCCGACAAGCTGGCGGCGATCGGCCGCATGATCCAGCTTCTGCGCGGCGAGGAGCGGGAGCGGCTGATCGCGCTGGTCGACCGCCACGGCCTGCTCAAGGATGCGCTGCGCAAGACGCAAAGTTCCCGCCGCCGGGCGCAGGTGGACGCGATGCGCATATTGGGCAGCATCGGCGGCGAACATGCGGTCGATGCGCTGCTGTCGGTGCTGCATGAGGACCCGCATATCGACACCAGGCTGGAGGCGGCGTCCTTGCTGGCGCAACTTGATGCGCTGCCCGCGCCGGAACGGCTGATCGAAGATCTTTCGCTCTATGAAACGCGGATCACGCCTTTGCACCGCAGCCTGTTCCGCCTGATCGCGGTCAGCCATCCGGCCGAGCTGATGGCGCTTGGCCGGTCGAACCAGTTGCCGCCTGCCGTCCGCGCGCTGGTGATCGATGCGTTGGGGTGGACGGAGGACTTCGCCGCCCTGCCGCTGCTGGCGGCGGCGGCGGGCGACCCGCATCCACCAGTGCGCCTCGCCGCGCTCGATTCCGCGACCCGGCTCGGCCATCCGGGCAGCGCCGGGTGGATCATCAGGATGCTGGAAGACCCCGAACATCCGGTGCGCTCCCGCGCCATTCGCGCCTGCCAGATCATGCGGCTGACCGCCGCCCTGCCGTTGCTGTCGGCCCTGCGCAACGACCCTTCGCCCTGGGTCCGCCTGCGTGCGCAACAGGCGGTGCAGATGTTGCAGGTGGCCGCATGATGGCGCGCATCCTCTCGACGGCGGCCGATATCGGCGTCGGCACGCTGGTCGTCATCGGCTTGCTCTGTTTCCTTGTCGTCAGCATCCGCAATCTGGTGTCGACCGTTCAGTTGCTGCTCGCCGCGGGAGTCTTCGTCACCCGGATCAAACCGGCCAGCCGGTCCTATGACCTTTGGACCCGCTACGCCGACCTTGCCCTGCCGGTCTCGGTGATCGCCCCCTGCTTCAACGAGGAGTTGTCGATAGCCGACAGCGTCCGGGCCTTGCTGGCGCTGGAATATCCCGATCATGAGGTGATCCTGGTCAATGACGGTTCCAGCGATCGCACGCTGGAGGTGCTGATCCGCGAATTCGCCCTGCGACCGATCGAACGGGAGCAACTGGCCGAATTGCAGAAGACGAAGATATTGGGCGTCTACGGTTCGGCCCGCTATCCGAACCTGATCCTGATCGACAAGCAGAATGGGCGGAAGGCTGATGCCGTCAATGCGGGCCTCGGCTTCGCCGCCGCGCCGCTAGTATGCGTGATCGATGCGGATTCGATCATAGAGCCGGACGGCCTGCTGCGCGCGGCGGAACCGTTCATGGCCGATGACGGGTCGTTGATGGCGGTTGGCGGGGCGATCCGCATCGTCAACGGATCGGTGGTCGCGGGCGGCCATGTGCGCGAAATCCGCCTGCCGGGCAAATGGCTGCCCCGTTACCAGATACTGGAATATCTGCGCGCTTTCCTGACCGCGCGCATCGCCAATGCGCGGCTGGACATGTTGATGCTGATATCCGGCGCCTTCGGCATGTTTCGCCGGGCTGCGCTGGTCGAGATTGGCGGCTATCGCCACGATACGGTGGGCGAGGATCTGGAGGTCGTGACCCGCATCCACCGCCGCATGCGGGAGGAGAAAAAGCCCTATCGCATCGATTTCGTGCCGGAAATCGTCTGCTGGACCGACGCACCGGAAAGCTGGAAGGGCCTGCGCAACCAACGCGCGCGGTGGGAGCAGGGGGCGCTGGAAACCATCGTGGAGCATCGGAGGATGCTCGCCAATCCGCGCTATGGCCGGATCGGCCTGGTCAGCATGCCGCTGATCGTGATCGAGGATGTGCTGGGTCCACCCTGCGAGTTGTTCGGCTATCTTTTAATTCCGCTGCTCTGGCTGATGGGGGTGACATCCGGGACGGTGGTGTTCGCCTTCTTCTCGCTGACGGTGCTGTTCGGCACGGCCCTCAGCCTCGGCACGCTGGCGCTGGAGGAGGTGCAATTGCGCCGCACGCCGCGAGCGCGGGATTTGGCCATGATCGGCATCGCCGCCGTGGTGGAGAATCTGGGCTATCGTCAGGCCAATCTGGCGTTCCGGCTCTATGGCATGTGGCGGTTCTTCCGCAAGGACAACCGCTGGGCCGCCGCCGGTCGTTCGGCCTTCGTGCGCCAGTGAAAGCGGCCCTGTTCCTGCTGGTGGCGGCCGCTGCCCCTCCCGCCCCGATCTGGAAAGGACCTGCCATGACGAACTGGCGCGAGGTGGAGCGACTGACCCTGTCCGGCACGATCGAGGCGGGCGTGTTTCGTCCCGCCGCGCTGGCGCCGGAACGCGCGGATGCGCCGCCTTTGCCGCTGCTGGTGCCGATCGGCGCGAATATCCTGCCGCTGGCGGATGTCCGGCCTTTCGGAACCGAGGAGCGGGTGAGGGTGGAGCGCGACGGGAATGGCCTGCGCATCCGCTGCCAGGCCGGACGCGCGCCTGCGGGTGCCGTGCTTCGTTGGCCGGATCGGCGCCTGCCCCGCACTTATCGGGGGCATTGGCGGCTGGAAGGGCGCGCCGACGCCGCCATCGGTGTCAGCGCCCTGCCGCTCGGGCGGGACGCGCCAGCCATTCCGGCTGCGCACTGGACGGATAGGCCCGCCATCATCCCCTTCACGGATCGGCAGGAGGAGCAGATGCTTGTCCTGACCTGTCCCGATAGGGACGTTTCAGCCCGGCTCGATGCGGTGACATTGACGCCTGCCGGAGCGGGACCGAATGGGCGGGGGACATGGATCTGGCGCGAACAGGATTGGCGTGCCGATCCGATCGGCTTCGCCCGCCGTGCCGCTGCGGCGGGCTGGACCGAACTCGCCATTCAGGCGCCCGCCAGGCCGGATTCGGCGCTGGCCCGGCTTGCGGCGGCGCTGACGGAGCGCGGCATCGGCTTTCGCCTGCTCGATGGCGATCCCGGCATGGCAACGGCTGAAGGGCGGGCGGAAGCCGTCCGCCGTTTCGCCCATCTGCGCCGCTGGTGCGACGATCATCTCGCGACCCGGCCGCTGCTTGAACTCGACATCGAACCCTATGCGCTGCCCGGCTTCGCGAGCGATCCGGCAGGCTGGCAAGGCTGGGCGGAAAGCGTGCAGGCGGTCGCCCAGGCCTGGGGCGGGGCGGTGGCCGTCGACCTGCCCTGGTGGATGCGCCGCTCGCCCGAAGGGGCGGCCGCACTCGAAACCGCCCTCGCCTCGATCCACGAAATCGTCGTCATGGCCTATCGCACCGATCCTCAATTGATCCTGGATGCCGCCGAAAGCTGGCTTGGGGAAGCAGGGCCGCCCGTGCGGATCGCCATCGAAACCGGCCCCGTGGCGCAGGAAGCCACCCGGCTCTACCGCCGCGCGCCGAGCGGCACATTGAAGCTCAGCGATGTTGGGGCGGAACTGCTCGCCACGTCCGAAGCCTCCGGCCCGTCCGCCGCCACTTTCGCCCTGGTGCGCGAGAACAGAACCGACCCCACGCGCATCAGCTTCCACGGCGCGCCGTCCCGAGCCGCCGAAACCGAACGCGCGCTCATGCCGCTGCTGTCGGGCTGGCCCGGCTTTGCGGGTTTTCGCGTCCATGGCTGGGAGGTGCCGGCCCATGGCTGACCCAAGCTCACCCGGCTGGATGAAGGAGATGCTGGCGCTCCAGTCGGCGGTGGCCGAAGCCTATGCCGATTTCCAGCAGATCATCGATGAGGTGGTGGTGCGCGCTCTGCGCATCATTCCGCTGGCGACGGGCGCGATTGTCGAGATGCGTGATGGCGAGGAGGTGGTCTATCGAGCCGTCAGCGGCACCTCGATCAAGCAGATCGGCCTGCGCCTGGCGCTGAGCGGCAGCCTCTCGGGCACCTGCATCGCGACGGGCGAAACCCAGTTCTGCCACGACAGCGAAACCGATCCCCGCGTTGACCGCAACGCCTGCCGCAAAGTCGGCGTCCGATCGATGATGCTGGTCCCCTTGCCCTATCATGGCCAAACCGTGGGCGTGCTCAAGGTCTATTCCGATCGGATGGCGGCCTTCACCCGCGTTGATCTGGACATTGTCCGCCTGATGGCGGGGCCGATCATCACGGGCTTCGCCAATGCCGCGCATTCGGACGCGGCCCGCCGTTTCGCCGCGACCTTCGAACAGGCCGCCGTCGGCCTTGCCCATTGCTCACCGGAAGGGCGTTTTCTGCTGGTCAACGACCGTTTCTGCGATATTGCAGGCTATAGCCGGGAGGAATTGGCCGGCCTCGACTACCGGCAGATCACCCATCCCGCCGATTATGAGATCGATGCCCGGCTGGCAGGCCGCCTCCTGCTGGGGGAGATCAGCGATTTCGCTTATGAAAAGCGCTATGTCCGCAAGGATGGCGGGGTGGTGTGGATCAACCTCACCGTCTCGCTGGTGCGCGATGCGGCGGGCGCGCCGGATTTCTTCGTCTCCGTGGTGGAGGATATTTCCGCCCGGCATTCGGCGGAAATGGCGAGCGCCGCCAAGACCGGCTTCCTCGCCAATATGAGCCATGAGATCCGCACGCCGATGAACGGCATATTGGGCTTTGCCGACCTGTTGCTGGGCGCAGGCCTGCCGCCCGAACAGCATCATCAGGTCAAGATGATCGCTGATTCCGGCCGGGCGATGATGCGCCTGCTGAACGACATATTGGACCTGTCGAAGGTCGAGGCCGGACAGATGGAGATCGCCCGCGAACCCTTCGACCTGATCCATGCGCTGGACGCCTGCCTCAACCTCGTGCGGGCCAGCGCGGGGCAGAAGGGCGTGGAACTGATCCGCGACATTGCCGATGATCTGCCGCGGATGATGATGGGCGACGGACTGCGGCTGCGCCAGGTGGTGCTCAACCTGCTGGGCAATGCGGTCAAGTTCACTGCCGAGGGGCATGTCGCGCTGCGCGTGCATCTTGATCGAGCGGATCGGCTGGTGATCGCGGTCGAGGACAGCGGACCCGGCATCGCGCCCGAACGGCAGGCCGCCATTTTCGAGAAATTCGTGCAAGCCGATGTCGGCACCGCCGCCCGGTTCGGCGGCAGCGGCCTTGGCCTGTCGATCAGCGCCCAACTCGTGACGCTGATGAATGGCGAGCTTTCGCTGGACAGCACAGTGGGGCAGGGGAGCCGCTTCACCCTGCATTTGCCCTTCGAACAGGCCGATGCGGCGGCGCTTCCCTCCGTCGCCTTGCCGCCCGCCGGGAAGGCGGTTCATCTTGCCGACCTGCGGGTGCTGGTGGCGGAGGATCACGACGTCAATCAGGAGTTGGTCCGGGCGATGCTGGAACGGATCGGCTGCACCGCGACGATCGTGCCCAATGGCGCGCAGGCGCTCGCTGCCGTGCTGCGCGCCAGGGAGGAGGGCGCGCCCTATGACATCCTGCTCATGGATATGCAGATGCCGGTGATGGATGGGCTGGACGCGGCGCGGGCCATTCGCGGTCAGGGCGTCACGGCCCATGAACTGCCGATCCTGGCGCTGACCGCCAATGCCTTTGGCGAGGATGTGCACGCTTCGCTGGCCGCGGGGATGCAGGCGCATCTGGTCAAGCCGCTCCGCTTGGCCGATCTGCAACAGGCGCTCGCGACATGGCTGCCCGCCAAGGCGGTTGAGGAGGCGCCCGAAGCCTTCGACCCGGTGACACAGCAACTGAGCGAGCGCTTCCGTGAGAAGAGGGCGCTGTGGTCGGCCCTGCTCACGCGCCTGCTCGATGATCCTGCCCCGGCGGGCGAGGCGCTGGAAGAAGCACAGGGTGAATTGCACAAGATTGCGGGCACGGCGGCGATGTTCGGCCAGGCGGCGCTGGGCAGCGCGGCGGAGGCGGCCGAACAGGCGCTGCGGGAGAGGGGACAGATGGATGCGACGGTCGCTGGCCGGATCAGGACCGTGATCGGATTATGTGGAGGTGGTTGAGCGGAGGCTTTGGGTTGTTTCCTGCAATTCCCCTCCCGTATACGGCAGGGGAATGTCTTGGAATGGCCAATCCCAGCCTCTGGCACGATTAAAACTTGACCTTCACCCCCAACCGAACAGTTCGAGGCTCCACAACCCGGCTCAACCTTCCTTCCTGCGGGCCGCTCCCATCGAAGGCGGGAATATAGGACTCGTAAAAATAAGCGATGTCCTTGTCCCGGCTGTCGAGGATATTCAGTAGCTCCCCATAAAGCTCGATCCGCTTGCCCTTCCACGCGCCGCGGGCGTTGACGACAGTGCTCCCCTTATCCCGCGCACTATTGTCCTCGATCAGCGGATAAGGCCCCAGATGCCGGACGCGCAGGCTCGTTTCCCAAGACCCCAGCACGACCGCCACACCCGCGGAAGCCGCATTTTCGAAGGCATTGGGAATCCGGTCTCCATTGTCGTAGCGCGAATGGCTGGCGGTATAATTGCCGTCCAGCGCCAGCCAGGACAGCGGCCGCCAGAAGGCGACGATCTCATAACCATGCCGCCTGCTGGCGCCGGTCGGCTCGACCGCGTTGGAATCCCCGACGAAGCGCAGCTCGCTGCCGACATTCAGCCACCAATAGGTCGCCGTCAGGCTGGCCGATCCGATCTGCAAACGGCCACCCAGTTCCTTGCCAGTGCCGCGCACGAGCACGGGAACGGGCGTGTCGACATTCACCGCCCCGCGCACATCGTTGCTATGAAAGCCCCGACCCCAATTGGCGTAGAGTTCCAGCGCGGGCGCGACACGATAGGCGAGCGAAACTTTGGGCGAGAGCAGGCTGTCCGATCCCTTGCCTTCGCCCAGCGCGGCGGCGGTGGCGTCCAGTGCCCGCACCGCATAGCGATAATGGTCGCCACGCAGCCCGCCCGTCAGACGCAGGCCGGACAGGGGACGCCAAGTCACATCGCCATAGAGAGCCAGCGACAGCTCCTCGACATGATAGCGGCCGAGCGAAGCAAGGAATGCACGGTCGGCGGTGCGGGACACGCCGACATTGCCGATATGATCGTAGCGATCCTCAGTTCCGACACCGAAATCGATCGTCGAGCCAAGCGACCAGCGCTTCTCCGCCGTAGCGCCGATGATCCAGCGGCGGTCATATTGCCGGATCTGCGCGCTGCTGCCGTCTGGATCGGCATAGGTCGGGTTGGAATACATCGACCAGTCATAATATTGCGCATAGGCATTGGCGCGCCAGTCCGCCTGCGTGATGGCCACATTGCCGACAAAGCGCGTGGTTTCTCCCCGCGCCGAAGGATCGGGCGAGCAGAATACATCCGCGCAAGTCCCAGATCCGATGATCCGCTCCGGAATCTGCTCGGTCGGCCGCCATGTCGCGCGATAGGCGTGCAGCGTCGCTTCGACCGCGCCCGCGCGATATTTGGCGAAGCCGGCATAATGGCGCAGATGCTCCGGTTCCTCCCATGGCCCGTCATAGGCTTTGGCCTGCGCCACCAACGTCAATTCGCCTGCGCCCAGCCCCTTGATCGTGCCGCCCGCCGCGATCCGTCGGGAACCATAGGAGCCGCCCTCCACCGACATCCAGGGCCGGTCGAACCCGTCGATCGTCCTCATATAAGCCGCGCCTGCCAGCGCGAAGTCGCCGCCATCAGCGCGATAGGGGCCTTTGCGGAAATCCTCCCGCGCTATGATTTCCGGGATCAGGCCGTTGAGGTCGAGATAGCCCTGCCCATGCCCATGGGAGCGGAAATTCATCTGCACCCCGTCGATATAGGTGGTGAAGTCCGACCCATGGTCCAGGTTGAAGCCGCGCAGGAAATATTGGTTAGCCTTGCCGCTGCCGGAATGCTGCGCCGCGACCATCCCCGGCACTGCCTCCAGCAGTTCGGCCACCCGCAGCAGCGGACGGACCAACAGGTCGGACCCCGCCACGCTGCCCTCGCTCGCCGCCTGCGCGACCCCGATCTTGGCTTCGCCCCGGCCAAAGACGACGATCTCGGTCTCGGCCAGGGCCGGGACCGCATGGGCCGCGATGAAACCCGCGGCCATTATCTTCCATTGCATTCGCATTCCTTCCGGCGTCTTGCGACTACCGGTGGAGTCCAGCCACCAGAAGGCGGCGGCGCGCAGGGACGGCCGGACGCCAAAAGCGACCGTTCCCGCGAACCGATGCGGTCTCCACCGCTCGTTCGTCGCTCAGACGGAAAGAAACCGTGCCATGGCCATCCCCTGGACCAGGGCAAGAGCGACCAGACGCCGGCAGGTCTCCTGGCTTGCGGGTCATCGCATCGATGCAAGGCCTTCCCAGGCCTCGCAGGATTTAGCGTCCGGCCCAGTGGCTGGCGGCGGAACCCTTGTTCCACCGCGCATATGCATCGCGCTCACCGCTTACAGTTGCAGGGACAGCCGCGGATTAAGAAGGGGTTCCCCTTCCGCACCGCGTTCCCTTTTAAGTCCCTTTCAGGACACCGGCGCGATCATTGTCCAGGCACATCGAATGAGCCGGAACGATTGCCCGATTACCGTCCTTGCAGGCCAGCCGCAAGGGGAATGCCGAAAACAAATTTGCCAAAATGGCGGAAAACTGCGGATTTCTCGCAGCCGATGCGGTTTTTTCGAAGAATTTCCAAAAACTGTCATTTTTGGGGTTGCCTGAATCTCCGGACCCACCTAGATGCCCGTCTCACCGGACGGGACGGCGCCACTGAGGCGGTGGAATGGACGGTCGCCAACATAGACGGACGCCAAGTCCCTCGCACGAAAGTTCGGGGATCGCTGGTTGTCCGGTATAGTTGTCGGTTCTTTGACATTGTTGATTGATGAAGGGACATGTGGGCGGCGGCTCCGGGTCTTGGCGGCTTTCAGGCGCTGGGCACTCGGTTAAATTTGGCCAGACCTCACAATGTCCTTACGTAACCATGTAAGAAATTTGTGCAGGAATGGCTCCTGAAAATGAGCGGTTCATGTTTGGGCTTATTCCGCCTGGATATGGATCGGACATCAAACTTGAGAGTTTGATCCTGGCTCAGAACGAACGCTGGCGGCATGCCTAATACATGCAAGTCGAACGAGATCCTTCGGGGTCTAGTGGCGCACGGGTGCGTAACGCGTGGGAATCTGCCCTTGGGTTCGGAATAACGTTTGGAAACGAACGCTAATACCGGATGATGACGAAAGTCCAAAGATTTATCGCCCAGGGATGAGCCCGCG